>NZ_JBQCMZ010000011.1:0-146004 GCF_051964675.1 Cytobacillus sp. SAFR-174
GGCTATAGCCAAGCGGTAAGGCACCGGACTTTGACTCCGTCACTCGCAGGTTCGAATCCTGCTAGCCCAGCCATTTTTTAAGGCAGCATAGCCAAGTGGTAAGGCAGAGGTCTGCAAAACCTCCATCCCCGGTTCAAATCCGGGTGTTGCCTCCAAACCAAAATTATTTGCGGGTGTAGTTTAGTGGTAAAACCTCAGCCTTCCAAGCTGATGATGAGGGTTCGATTCCCTTCACCCGCTCCAACAAATATGGGCCTATAGCTCAGCTGGTTAGAGCGCACGCCTGATAAGCGTGAGGTCGATGGTTCGAGTCCATTTAGGCCCACCATTATACATACCATTATCAAACTAATTCCAATAGGGATTAGTTTCTTTTATTTATGAGAAACTTTTTGAAATTAGTACAGCTATCCTAACTTTCATTTATTTTAACTTCTAAATCTTTCACTCTCTTTTCAAGTTTCTTAATTTTATCATCTGAAAATAATGCAAAAGAGAACGCACCAGCTGCTAATGAAAAAGCTAATATTACAAAAACATCCAAAATAGTTCCTCCTATCTTCCCTTCAATTTTTATTAACCTGCCGGTTAGCTTAAAAACCACACTATTATCTTAACATAAAATCCCAATTATTCTTTGTGTTATTTACATTAGTTGGATATTCTATCTTAGCATTTTCGTAATCAAAAACAGGTGAATTGCCTTTTTGTGAACTATTTGTGAACCGTTATTCTTGCCAGAGCACCATTCGGTGAAGGAAACCCTTGATACTACAGTGTTTTAGCCAAAATCGCAACCTTTTTGCCTTTGAGTGAATATGAAGAAAGTGTGATTCACTTCACTTTTATGAAAACCCTTCTCAACTATGATGTAAGTAACAAAGTAAAGGAGCTGATGGAAGGTGGATACACGAAAAGTGGACCAAAGCAGTTCAAAAGAACAAAACTCACTAAAGGGTACGTTCTTTTCAGTTACAGTTGTAGGGCTTGGGATCTTTGTTACGTATTTAATCTTGTACGGCCTGTATATGGCCAGAATATAGGGGGGATAAACAATGATGCATCGTTCTGAAAAGGTATGGCTTATTTTGAGCTTTGGAATGATTATTGGATTCATGTTAATCGCGGGCTATCAGGCATTCGCTTTTGAAATGGGGCCGCCAAGCTATGGAGAGCGAATTGATCCTCAGAAAGTGGATGAAACAGCACCGTTCGATAAGCCAGGAATTAAGAAAATTGGCGATAATGAGTATGAAGTAGTTATGACTCTTCAAGTGTTCAGTTTTACTCCGAGTGAGATAGAAGTGCCTGCTGGATCAACAGTTCATTTTACATTGACGTCAAAAGATGTCGTTCACGGGTTCCAGGTTGCTGAAACTAACTTAAATGCTATGGTTGTGCCTGGTTATGTACAAAAAATAACTCAGAAATTTGATAAGCCAGGTGAATATTTGGTTCTTTGCAATGAGTACTGCGGTGCGGGTCATCAAATGATGAGCACAACCATTACAGTGAAATAAAGGGGGGATAGACAGTGGAAACAGTTATTAAACAATCAGGAAAAACACAAGTTTTTAAGGATAAAGCAAATAAAGTTATGGGGATTAGCCTCGAGGATGGAAAATTAACGAAATCATATTTATCTGTTGCTTTCTTGGCCATCCTTCTGGGCGGAATACTCGGACTGGTGCAAGGCCTGAACCGGGCTGGAATGCTCGAATTGCCGGCATGGCTGAATTATTATCAGGTTCTGACAGCTCATGGTCTTCTGCTGGTAGTCGTATTGTCAGCGTTCTTCACAATTGGATACTTCTATGCTGGGTTATCCCATACACTGGGCGGCCTGCTTCCTAAGGTCAGAAAGATGGCATGGATAGGCTTCTGGATGAAGATTCTCGGATTTGTCCTAGCGGTAATCCCGATTTTAATGAATGAAGCATCTGTTATGTATACTTTCTATCCGCCAATGGCTGCTTCACCTATTTTCTATATCGGCTTAGTATTTATCGTATTGGGTGTATGGATGTGTGCCTTTGGTGCCTTTATCAATGTGGCCAGCTGGAGAAAGAGAAATCCCGGCAAGCATATCCCGATTCTTTCTTTCTTTGCAACCGGCGTTTTTGTTCTCTTATTCTTCGGAAGCATACCTGTAGCAATCGAGGTTTTTACTATAATTCCTTGGGCTTTTGGATGGGTTGAGACAATAAATGTTATGGTTGCACGCACTCTGTTCTGGGCGTTCGGCCATACGCTGGTTAACATCTGGTATTTAACGGCAGTCTCAGCCTGGTATGTCATCGTGCCGAAAGTTATTGGCGGCCGAAGATGGAATGATTTATTAACAAGAATTGTGGTTATAGCACTAGTAATTATGAATATTACCGGAGGCTTCCACCATCAAATTATTGACCCGGGTATCTCTGAACCTGTGAAATATATGCACGTGTTTATGAGTTTGGCCATTGGCTTCCCTTCATTAATGACTGCTTATGCAATGTTTGCAGTCTTTGAACGCACAGCGAGAAGGAAAGGCGGAAAAGGCATTGTTGGATGGTATAAGAAGCTCCCTTGGGGAGACGTCAGATTCCTTGCACCATTTATCGCAATGGCTGCTTTTATCCCTGCTGGGGCGGGCGGTATTGCTCAAACTACAAACCAATTGAACCAAGTAGTCCATAACACGATGTGGGTCGTTGGCCATTTCCACTTAACACTTGGCATGTCAGTAGTTATGACGTTCTTCGGCTTAAGCTATTGGCTCATTCCTTATGTATCTAAAAGAGTGCTTACACCGCAGATCAACAAACTTGGGGTTATTCAAACGATTATATGGACGGTCGGTATGATCATCATGTCTGGTGCGATGCACTGGGTCGGTCTGCTGGGATCTCCGAGAAGAACTTCTTATTCAACTTACTTTGACAATGCAACTGCCCTAAGCTGGGATCCATACCTGTTTTTCCTGGCGATTGGAGGAACACTTCTGATGATCGGGGTGTTAATGCAGGTATACGCAGTATTCTACCTCATGTTCTTTGCACCAAAAGGAAACACAGAGTTCCCTATTGCAGAAGTTGAAGAGGATGAAGCACCAACACCTAGATGGACAGAACGCTGGGGATTGTGGGTTGTGTGTATGATTGTCCTTGTCGGCATGGCATATGTCATTCCATTGGTCGATTTCATGGTCAATGCGCCTCCAGGTTCACCTCCATTTAAAACCTGGTAAGGTATGAGAGATAGCTCGGCTGCTGGGCTGTCTCTTTCTTTTAAAAGGAAGTGATGAAACATGTTTCCAAAAAATAGAACAGCTTTATCAAGCTTGCTTGTACTGATGTTTGGCATAGTCCTATTTTATATTGGCACAGATGGGTTTCAGGCTTTTACTGCTGAAACAGCCAGGGTTAATCAGTTAATGGATGAAAAGCCTCAGTTCCCCGATGTAACGCTTGAAGACAATAATGGAAGGACCTACTCTTTCTCGGAATTTGAAGGGAAGTATGTTTTTATTACTTTCTTATATACTTCATGCGGTACGGTTTGCCCTGAGCTTGAGGTTAATATGTCTGAAGTATATAAACGGATTCCGGAAGAGTATATTGGCCATGACATTCAATTCCTTAGTATCAGTTTTGATCCGGAGAGGGATGATCCGAAAACATTGGATACTTACCGTAAGGCTTTCGGCAGTGACGGAGAAACGTGGAGAATGGCAAGGATCCCGGATAAGAAAGAGCTTGAATCTTTGCTGGACCGGTTTGGCGTCATTGTCATACCGGATGAATACGGCAACTTTGCCCATAACTCGGCTTTTTATCTGGTGAACCCAAAAGGACAGTTAATTGAAGTCATGGACTACACATTGATTGAAGAAGCGGCTGATCGGGTAACGGAGATTCTGCTCAGCGGGAGGGAAGAATGATGAAGTCACCAGTTTACGGATTGCTTCTGCTTCTTGCGTTGATGCTCCCGCCTGTATCTAATTTGCTGGAGTCCATTATGATTACCCATATGCATATGCAAATGCCCCTGCTGGTGATCTCTGGATTATTTATGGCGAAGTTCTTTCAGAATCGTTTTCCGGAGTTTTTCTCAAAATGGAATGAAAACGGAGTGCCGGGTCTATTGCTGTTTTCAATCATTATGGTGTATTGGTCTCTGCCAAGGACGATGGATGAAGCTTTGACGCTTACCAGTGTAGAAGTATTTAAATATATCTCATTGCCATTTTTGGCTGGGGTGCCATTGCGGGACAGCTGGCCAAAGCTAAGTTCATTTTGGAAGCATGCTCTCATTATCTTTTTTACTATTCTTTTTCTAGCTCTTGGATGGCTATATATCTGGTCTCCTGTGCAGCTTTGCAATAACTATTTGGTTATCGAGCAGATTACGCTCGGCTGGGGGTTCATCTCAACCGCGTTTGCGATGGTTGTTTACTTGATTTATAGCTATTTTATGGATTTTTCAAAATATGAGTAAAAGAAGGACTGCTGCCGTCTTGGGAGCAGTTCTTGCATTTTCTGACTGATTTGCCTTCTGTTAATGAGCCGTAAGTAAAATAGATGGAATGATCGCAGCAAACCGTAAATAAAAATGAAAAGGAGTGAGTAATTAGGGAGGGGAAGAAATGGCGGATCCAATTGTCGCTAGATCACTGGACGAAATTAAATTTTGGTCCAGGATTATGAAAGAACATGCCTTATTTTTAAGTTTGGGTTTTACATATGAGCAGAAACAACTAATTACCGAAGCACAGCAGTTTATTGCATTGTTTGAAAGAATAGAGGAAAAGCTGGCTAGGTTTAATGTAAATTCGGAACTTGGCCAGGTGCAAGCTTTTAATAACGAGGTTTATCAGGCTGCTGCCGCAATCTGGAGTTATAAAAGAAAGGTATTGGGTCTGACATTAAGATGCGAAATCCGTTCAAATAATTACCCATTATTGATTGACCATATCAGCAGAGAAGCAGCTTATTTTGCTAATCGATTAAAAGAGCTTAATTCAGGGGTACTTGCTCCAAAACCTGAAGCCATTATAGAGGAGAATGTATTTTTCCTGAAGATCATGGCAGATCATGCTAAATTTATCGGTCATTTATTAGACCCTTCCGAAAGAAAGCTGGTTGAACAGGCCAGAGAGTTCAGCCATGATTTCGATCAATTGCTATTCCAGGCTGTGGACCTGGAATCTATGCAGCCGCAATCAGAAACGAAACCGATTCTGAGCCAATTCTTAAACCAGAATAAACTATCAGTTGCTTCATTAAGGGATTTTAAGAAAACTGCCAGAGAATTAATAGAGGCATGCCGGATCAAAAGCAATATTCATCCTCTTCTGGCTGACCATACCTTTAGGGAAGCAGAGCGGTTTTTGGAAATAATCGATATGTTTGAGGCGAATCTTAAGAGGGCTTAGATTTGATTAGAAGGCTGTTTAAATTCTGTTTCGTTCTTTAACGTATTAAGATGCCAGCCTTTTACGGGCTGGCTTGATTTTTCATTGGTGCAACTTAATTGCACTTTGCTTATTTATTTAATAAAAGACAAAAAGATTGCTCTAGACCCACCCGAATGCCGCTTGGTAATATAATCAAGGGTAATGTAGGAGGCTGGGGCATGGAAGAAGAAAAGTATCGAAACCTTAAGTTGGGTGAGCGTGCTGCGGTTATTAGTATTGCAGCTTATATATGTCTTTCTGTACTAAAATTAACAATTGGATATGTGAGTGATTCTGCTGCTTTGAAAGCGGATGGATTGAATAATACCACGGATATTATTGCTTCAATTGCAGTGCTTATAGGTCTTAGGATTTCCCAGCGTCCTCCGGATAAAAATCATGGGTATGGCCATTGGAAGAGTGAAACCATTGCTTCTATGGTAGCTTCCTTTATTATGGCCGCTGTAGGTCTTCAAGTCCTGCTGAATGCTGTTTCATCCATGTTTGAAGGTGTTAATGAATCTCCCGATGTTTTTGCGGCATATACGGGAGTTTTTTCTGGAGCGGCAATGTACTTTGTGTACCGCTACAACAGGAAATTAGCGATAAAAATTAACAGCAAGGCCGTAATGGCAGCGGCAAAGGATAATATTTCAGATGCCTGGGTGAGTTTAGGCACAGCCATCGGGATATTTGGGTCACAGCTGAACATGCCATGGCTTGATCCGTTAACAGCCATTATTGTCGGGCTTTTAATATGCAAAACGGCTTGGGATATTTTTATACAAGCTTCCCATGAGCTTTCAGATGGATTTGATGAAAAAAAGATTAAAGAATATCAGGATGTCATCAAAAAAGTAAACGGGGTTAAAGGAATAAAAGATATTAAAGGTAGAAACTACGGCAATAATGAGGTGATCGATGTGGTCATCTTGGTTAATTCCACACTTGATATTAAGGAAGCCCATGATATTGCGACACATGTGGAAAAAGTGATGATGCATGATCATGGTGTTTATGATGTTCATGTCCATGTTGAGCCAAATTGAAAAGAAATGCGTCTCATGATGAGGCGCATTTCTTTTTTTTAGCTGAACACTTTATCTAATTCCCTAAACTGATCATAGGCATTGACCAGATGTTCAGGTACTATCTTTCTTCCGTAATCCCAGGAGTTTTTTTCTATTTCAGCCATGAGCTGTTCTTTCTCGTCATCTTCTCCATACATAAGCGTTCTGATGTCGTGTTTGTTTTTTTTGAAATCAAGGTAATAGCCGATTTCATGGTAAAGCATTAATTTTACCAGGTTCTCATCCGTCTCTTTTATTTTAAAATTGATTTTGGCTATATAGCCGTTCACTTTCAGATAGTTAAACTTGATTGTATTCGTTGATACGTTGTAGCTCATGGGTGAAGCGAGTGTATTGCTGAACTCGTAATTTATATTGAGGCGTTGTTCATTTAATGTATGTAAAATAATTTTTTCAATATCCCATATATACAGCACTTTCCTTATCACAGTCCTTTCAGAGTTTTCTTGCCTTGATTATACAAGGCGATAAGTCACGGTAACAGTGTTTTCAGCTACAATAGGTCCATTTGGGCAGAAACTGTAAATTATGAAAAAATGAGACTGAGGCAAAAGAAGGAGAGAAAATGGGGAAATCTGAAACTTCGCTGTTGCTTGATCCGTAGATATGGGTATTGACCAATTCTGATGGGGTGAAAAATTGGATAATAAAAAAGCAACAGTTGTTTCTGTTTCGATGATGAAGCTGCAGATTTATTTGTTTTTTGCAACGATGGCGCTTATATTTGGGGTCTACATTCTACATGCTGTGATCTATGGCGGCGGGGAAATGACTATTGATCTTATGGGTATGCTATTATTTTTAGCTGGCATGGTCGTTATCGTTATTTTGCATGAAGCCATCCATTTGGCGGGTTTTCACTATATTGGCGGTGTTCCATGGAAGGAAATGTCCTGGGGAGTCAACTTGAAAATGGGTATAGCTTATGCACATGCCAAACAGCCTGTGACGGTTCAGCAAATGAAAAAGGTTTTAATGCTGCCATTCATTCCGACTGGCTTATTGCCGCTTATTCTGGGGGTGGTGCTTAACACGCCTGGATTATCGGTCCTGGGAGCGATATTGACAGTTGGTTGTATGGGAGATCTTGTTTTGTATCAAAAGCTATTAAAATTTCCGAATGATGCTCTTGTCATTGACCATCCGACGAAACCGCAATTTACGGTATATGAATAGCGGTTATACTAGCTTTTATATTTGCTGTCCCATCTAATAAATAGCTGCGTGAAATAGAAAGCAGCAAGGGCCGCCAGTGCTGATATAAGGAGGTTTCTCATGGAATCAAGCCCATAGAGCCGGATCCCGGTTAATTTAGAAGCTGTGGTGCATAATCTCCAGTTTTCATAAACGATTGCTGACTTATGAAAAATTGGAAAGAAGACACCGAACAGCATGAGGAAATAAATATATTTTTTCATTATCCAATTCCTTTCTTTCTGAATCTAATAGAAGATATGAGGGAAATCCTGCTATTAGTATCAAATGGACAAGAAAAAAGGACAGTCGCGTGAGGCTGTCCTTTTTAGTCTATTCTCTTTATCCGACCATCAATTGCAGAACTAAACGGCTGTGGGAGCTGCTTGATATATTTCTCCAGTGCATCAATATCCATTGGTCCAGTCACTCTATTTATACCACTTCGAAATACAGTGAAAATATCTCCGCCATCAGCGAGATAGGTATTTACGGCAACTGAATATTTCCTATCCGGATCAAGCTTTGTTCCATCGGGCAGATAGATTTCTTGAATTTTACTGCCGGCAGGCTGTCTGTCATCCCAGCTGTATGTGAAGCCGGAGATCTGAAGAATTCTGGCAGTGTCAGGCTGCCATTGCTGATTGAGGGCATCACGGATTTGGCTGCCTGTCAGGTTCATTTTAACCAATTGATTACTGAAGGGAAGCACGACATATAAGTTTCCCCATGTAATACGGCCGGCGTCAATGTCTGCGCGGATTCCTCCTGGATTGATGAAAGCGAAATCTGTTTTCATCGCTGCCCGCTCGGAATCGGCAATAAGATTGCCCAAGGCGGACTCCCCGCTTCTGTTACGGGCAGCTGTGATAGGTATAGCAGCAGTGCCAATATATCTGTTCACAGCATGCTCTACTTTCCTTTCATAGTGATTGATCATTCTGGTTATGTCGCTGGCAGGCTGGATATTCTCTTGAAAAACATTCACAATTTCCGCGTGCTTGCGGACAATATCCTTTGTCCTGGGATTTATTTCGATATCCACATCAGAAAAGGCAGTGCCATATGAATAGGCCTGCACCAGCAGCTTCCCATTCACCACACTGTTCAGATAAGCATGACTGTGGCCTCCGAACATAATATCCACTTCGTCATCCACTTGATGGGCCAATTCTATTAGCTGGCCCATGGCTAGTTCTCCATTTGGTTTTGATTTGCCGGGAACATGGGCCAGTACCACAATGGCTCTTACTCCCTGTTTTTTTAGTTCCCGGGTATATGTATTGATTGCTTCTGCTTCATCCGTGAACGTAAGACCCTTCACATTATTTGGCGCGGATAACCTTGGTGTTTCTTGCATAATCACACCAATAAACCCTATTGGGACCCCGCTGACATTTAATATCTTATATGGGGGGAGAATGTGCTTGCCTGACTTCTGACTGATAACATTGGCTGCAATCCATGGAAAGCGGGAGCCAGGGTAACTCTTTGCAGCGGAAGGTTTTCCGCCATTTAGTAAGCGAAGCAGTTCATCTAAGCCCCTGTCGAATTCATGATTACCGATGGTGCCAATATCAAACCCCATTTTATTCAAAAATTCAATAGTCGGTTCATCCTGCAGGAGGGCAGATACAGGAGGACTGGCTCCTATCATGTCTCCAGTATGAAGGAGGATGGTATTTTCATTTTCTGCGGCACGCTTGCGTAAATACGCGGCGAGATAATCCGCGCGTCCTGCTGGTCTGGCGTTAACCTGCCGGGTGACATTCAGCTGACCATGGAAATCATTTATTCCAAGCAGCTGAACTTTCATGTATGGCCCTTCTGAGCGATCTTCAATATGGCCATGATAATCCTCAGAGAGGCCCTGCTGATCCCATTGTTCTTTATCCTCCGGCTGGGCACTGTTTAGAGGCAATCCCCAGAAGCCTAATAATATTAGGGAGATAAGTATTTTCATCAATCTTCCTCCTGCATTAGTGGCAGGGATAGTATTTGCAGGATCTGCGGGATTTAATCAGCAGGAACAGTTTATCCTTTTTTTAAAAGGGTAAGTTCATAATAAGAAACATAATACTGCCAAAGGAGATGACAACAGTGAAATATAAGAAGCTTTTGCTTTCAGTCCCATTGGGTGCAGGATTATTGTTGGCAGGGTGCGGAACAGATGAACAGGAGCCGCCGCCGGAGACGGAAGATGTAGAATTGGAAGATAATCAAATGGAAGAAAACAATAATGAAGATAATGAAATGCAGGATCCAGACACATCAGAGGATTCTGATATGGAGGAACCCGGTATGAATGAAGAATCTCCTCAGGATGAAGAGAATATGGATGAAAGTGATATGGATATGAACGATGGGGGTTCTGAAGAGAACTAATTAGGATACACATCTATATCATGTGGAAAACGTCTGCTAATGGCAGGCGTTTTTTCATTTTCAGCACTTTGGCTGCTGTTTTACTGGATATAATGTAATTATCCAAGTTTGTGAGGGGAGAGTAACATGAACATTGATTCCATAAGGTTCACCGATTCTCCTGTCCATCATCAATTTCCGCCTTTATATGAGAACCTGGGGCTTCCTGAAGTTTCTTCCTTTATTGAGCAGAAATATGAATTTGATATTACAGTAGGAAAAACAAAAAGGAAGACCTATGGAACCATTCGAAAGTATAAGGAAAGTGGGCAGTACAAGGTGCAGCTTACCGAAAAAATGACCGGATTCGGGCCAAAAAGGCTTGAAAAGCTGGAGCGGCTGCTGCTGGAGGAGGTTAAAGAACGGTTTATAAGCAATATAGAAACAGAAACGAAAGCACGAAAAGTATATCACATGCATTTCGGACGCAACGACAGGGATAAATAGGGACAGTTTAACTGTCCCATATGGCTTACTTGGTGTTGTCTCTTTGGGATTTTAAAGCGATTCTTTCAAGGCCGTTTTCTCTGTCACCCGCAAATTGTGTATCTTTTGGAAGTGCATTATTCCTATGATCTGATTGGCTTTTCTTATTCTTTGCCATGATTTTCACCTCCTTTTACAGCTAATAAAAGTATCTGCGCTTTTAGTTTGCATTCTTTTTATGAGGCTATGCTTTAAGTTTTTCGGGCTGTCAAAACATTTATATTAGGCCATCGGATGAACCGGAAATTTCAATCAAACGTTTGATTGAATTGCAATATACAGCAAAAGAGTGCGCATTCGCACTCTTTTCATTACGTTAGCTGACCGGCAGCATGATCCGAATGATTGTGCCGTTTTGCGGCTCACTTTGGACATTGATGCTGCCGCCGTGAAGCTGGACCAGCTGCTTGGCGATGGCCATGCCCAATCCGGTTCCGCTTCCGGTTTCACCAGTGTGGGTTCCTCTATAGTAGCGGCTGAAGAGTTTTCCGAGCGTTATGCTGTCCATGCCGGTGCCATCATCTTCAATCTTCACGACAAGTAAGTGTTCCTCTATAGAAGAGAGGGTAACCGTAATGGCTGTGCCTGCCAGGTTATATTTGATCGCGTTGGCAAGGATGTTATCCAGGATGCGCTGAAACCATTTGGCATCAATGGGAGCTGTAATGGATTCAGGATGCGGAATGAAATTGAATGTTTTATCCTGGTTGACGGGATCATTAATGTATTGAATGATGATCCGGCGAATAAATTCGTTAATATTGGTCGGCACCTTGGCAATTGGCAGCGCACGGTTTCTGAGCCTGTAGGTTAAGGTCAGGTCCTCCAGAAGGTCCATCATGTAATCCGACTTTTCAGACATAATGCCTGAGAATTCCCTTGTTTCCTTTTCAGACCAGGAGTAGTCAGGGGATGCAAGCATTTGAGCATATCCCGAGATAGAGGATAGCGGCGTTTTTAAATCATGGGAAAGGCCGCTGATCCATTCTTCTCTGGTCTGGGCCATAATACGCTGCTGCTTCTCGGTTTCCTTAAGCGTTTCAGTCAGCTGGGCTAAAGTGGCAATCAGTTCTTTATACAAGCGGAATTTTCTTTTCAGTTTCCCTTTTTTGGTTCGTGTTGCCGGCCTGCCATGAACATCGCCAGGCTCCTGATAAACACCATTCCCCAGATTTTGAATCCATTTCATTAAGGTCAGCAGGGGCACACCGAACTTACGTGCATACCAGAGTGTTCCGCCCAGAAGCAAGAGGAATGCCATAATAAAAATGATTATGAGACTCTTGTTTAGAGACTCAAACAAGCTTTTTTCCAGGGTGGAGCTCTTTTCATCAGCAGGAACTCCCACCAGGATTGCCTGTGCTGTGTCTGGATCAAAGTGTAACGCTGTGGAACTTCTTTCCGTATCTTGTTTTGCCAATAGCTCCTTGACTGAATAATGGTTCTGCTGATTTCGGACTCCAAAATCATCCGCTACTTTTCCATCTGCGCCGATAAGCTGGACCCATCCGTTTCTCTTTGCAAGTTCATTCTGTACCTTTTCAGGAAGGTTTAGCTTCTTAAGGTTCCAGTCAACCGCTGGAGATATCTGTTCCAGCAGTTTAGCTGCCATCTGAATTCTTCCGAAAAGAACAAAATGAGATTCATCGCCAATTTTCCAGTATGTATATTGGGATAAGTCACTGTCTCTTCCATAGATCATGGCAGCAATTTCACTTTCCTTTAATGTTACAGGCGGATTTCCCGGCACATTAAAATGACCCAGGACTTCTCCGTTCTCATTGATAGCGAGGAGCCATCCCTTCTGTTCCTTTGCGAGAATTTTCAATTCCTCTTTAAAAACAGCTTTCCCGTCTTTAAAGGTCACATGATCAGACACGAAATAATCTTCAGCATTGGCGAGATCCTGTTTGGATTCAAAATCCATCATGGAAAAACCAAGAAAAGCCCAAAAAGCAATCAAAATGATAAAGAAGAGCACAAAAACGGTAATTAATTGACCAAAAAATTGAAAAATGAATCGTCTATGGATGTTCATGAATACTGCCTTCCGGAACGAATTTATAGCCAAGTCCCCTTATGGTGATGATGTGACTGGGATTGCTTGGGTTGATTTCGATCTTCTCCCGCAGCTTTCGAATGTGCACCATGACTGTGTTGTCCTCTCCGAAGCCTTCTTCTCCCCACACATGCTCGTATAACTGACTTTTACTGAATAGCTGATTGGGATGTTTACTCAGAAAAAGAAGCAGCTGGTAGACTTGTGCCGGCAGATCGATTTTCTTTCCTGAAACAGTAACTTCCCCTGCTAATGTATTAATCTTAATTCTGCCAAAATCGAAATTTGTCTGCACGGAGGCAGGCTGGCTGCCTTTATGGCGGCGCAAATGTGCTTTGATCCTTGCTGCCACTTCAAGCGGATTGAAGGGCTTCGTTATATAATCATCCGCTCCTAGGGCAAAACCTGAAAGTTTATCGAGGTCGGTTGATCGTGCAGTCAGAAAGAAGATGGGAGCATCCGTTGTTTCTCTGATTAATGGGCAAACCTCAAAACCGGTGCGGTCCGGCAGCATGACATCCAATAGAATGAGATCGTAGGATTTGGCACGGCAAAGCTCCAGTGCTTCAGCAGCGGTAGAGGCAGTATCGATATTTTTAAACTGTTCACGCTGCAAAATAGTGGCCAGCATCTGCAGAATGGCTTGCTCATCATCTACAAGCAGTAATTTTGAATTTTGCATCACTATTCTCCTAATCTAATATGTTCAACACTTATCTTATCATTCAACTTCCAAAAATATAGGAATTAAGGAAAAATTAAGGTAGTATTTCAGATAGGTTAAGCTTCAGCATTTATACTTTAGTCATATCAGGCTGAAGGGAGCAAGGATTCATGTTTATGATGTGCAAGAGAGAGTTTATAAGCCTTTTTAAAAGTTTTAAATCGATTATTATAATCGCTATACTATTTGCAGTTTCGTATTATGCGGCGAAATTTTCCAGTTTCATAGCATCAGGTGCGGATTTGACTGCAGGAGAGACCGAGGATATCCACACAATTGGCCTTTTAACTGTCATTTTGCTTCTTGGCCAATTATTTGTATTCGGTTTATCACACGACACAATAAACAGAGAGGTCCACGAACGTACCATGAGGTTTCTTGTGACCAGGGTGTCACGATCAGCTATAGTATACGGGAAATTCCTCGGAATATGGATGTTCTGGTTTGTCTGCATTACAGTGTCCTTTTTGCTTATCAGTATTTTTTCAAGGAAGTTCGATCTGTTCATCTTTTCTCAGACGCTGAGTCTGGTGACGTATCAGGCGGCTTTGGCTTTGCTGTTGTCCGTTCTCATTCCAAGGCCGGGGTATACCATGTTCCTGGGCAATATTCTTGGGCTTTTGCTGCCGGCGTTTGGCTTTTGGGCTGCTTTTACACCAAACGGCTGGGTGAATTGGATGAAGTACTTTGTTCCTTTCTACTATTTGGAGCGGGATGATTTTACATTTCTAGTCATATTGGGATTGGCTGGTATGATGATGCTGGCTGCAAATGCTGTTTTTAAAAGGAGGGAGTGCTGATGAATGCCATCGAAGCGAAACAGCTCTCAAAATCCTATGGTGCCCAACAGGTGGTCCTGGGAATAGACTTAACCGTAAGAAAAGGAGAGATATTTGGATTTCTGGGGCGTAACGGTGCAGGAAAGTCCACCTTTATTAATATGCTGACAGGCATCATTTCTCCGAGCAGCGGAACGTATTCACTCCTCGGGATAGAAGGTCCTGATACCAAAATGATGAAAAGAGTGGGGGTTATGCCGGATTATTCATCTTTCTATGGGGCATGGACCGCTCTGGATCATTTGCGTTTTTTCTCTGAGCTATCGGGCGCCAGGGCTACGAAAGAAAAATGCATGGAGGTTCTGAGAAGTGTGGATCTCTTATCTCATGCCAATAAGAAAGCAGGCAAATTCTCCTTTGGCATGAAAAAGAAACTCGGGATTGCTCAAGCGATTATACATGATCCTGAGCTGGTTTTTCTCGACGAGCCTACATCGGGTATGGATGCAGAATCCGCCATTCTCATACACCGGCTCATTAAAGAGCTTCAAAAGCAGGGAAAGACAATCTTCATGACATCTCATAACCTGGATGAAGTGGAGAAGATTTGCTCAAGGATTGCCATCATGCGGGATGGAATCATTGATAAGATTGGAACGATGGAAGAGCTGCGGGCATTTTACCGTTCAACCATAACGGTCAAGATAAAACACTCCAATGCGCCAATGCAGGAACGGGCAAAGCTGAAGCAGTGGCTTGAGTCAGCTGGCAGTCTGCTTGAACACGGGGACGCTTATACAGTGATCACGATCAGCGATGAGAAAAAGATTGCTGAAATGATAAGGGCATTCACACAATGCAAGGCGGATGTTCTGAGGGTGGAAATTGAAGAGCCTTCTCTGGAAGAAATCTTTTTAAATGAATAATATATGGAAAACAGATAGGAGATTTATATGCTCGTAAATATAAAGGAGCCTCAAAACCGGATATCGCCAAGGGCTATCCGGGTATGGATCATCTCTGAGGTGATCCAGAATATCATCGGATTTGCTGTTCTGGGAGTTTTGTTTTATCTGGATGATTTATTCTCATGGAAGGAATGGATCGGCTGGGTTCTAATTATCTTATTAATTGTCTCGATCCCAGCTGCAATTTGGTCTTTTATATCACCGTTTATTAAGTATAAAAGCTGGCGCTATGATGTGGATGAAGAATATGTACAGATGAAGTCAGGGGTATGGCAGGAAAAGCATCTGCTGATTCCCATGACAAAAGTACAATCGGTTGAAACCGTACAGGGTCCCATTATGAGGAAATACGGGCTATATTCAGTGACTATGGGGACAATGGGTTCCTCTCACACGATTCCGGCTCTGCCGGAAGGTGAGGCGGCCTCATTAAGAAATCAGATAGCCAAATATGCCAAAATAAAGGAAGAAGACGAATGAAGCAAGCCAGAAGATATCATCCGCTTCATATGTTATTTGGAGTTATTCAATTACTGAGAAATGCAACATTTATCGCCCTGTTTTTATTTGTGATGAAAGCCGATTCACAATTCTTTTTAATTGTATGGGGACGCAATCTTTTTCTTCCGTTTCTTGCCTTGGCTGGAATATCAATTTTCTTAAAATGGCTTTCAAATAAGTATACGGTTGACGATGCAGAAATTCATTTATCTAAAGGAGTTTTTGTCCGTTCTAAGCAGACTGTGCCATTTTCTAAAGTTCAGAATACCCATAGGCATACGTCCATTCTTCACCGGTTATTTGGTGTCACATCTCTTACACTTGAAACAGGAATGGAGGGTATTGATTCTGCAGTTGAGTTCAAAGTGATTTCTTTAAAGGGAGCTGCCTGGCTGGAGGAGAAGGTTTCAGCGGAAACAGAAGCAGAAATGCCGGATATGAGCGGAAGAACACTGCATTTCACACCTGAAAAAAAAGATCTTATAAAAGCATCATATACTTCGCTGAGTTTCCTTGTGCTGCTGTCACTGATTGCTTCCATTTATACAAAAGCATCAGAATTTATCGATTTGGAAGAAAGAGGACTGGACTTTTTAAAAGTGCATTTTTCATCATGGCAGGTGCAGGCTTCTGCACTCATCTTTTTTCTGCTTTTATCAGTACTGGCAGGTTTTCTGCGCACGTATATAAAGTATGGAAAATATGAAATCTTATCTGATGAAAAACGGATTTATATCCGCAAGGGTTTCTTGGAAGAAACCTCTTTCTCCATTTCAAAAGACCGGGTTCAGGCCATCGAAATTAAGCAAAATGCTATGAAACGTTTGGCTGGAGTGGCTGAAGTTAAGCTGGCGGCGGCAGGTGATGTTATGGAGGGAGAGGAGAAGGAAGGTGTAAATTCACTATTTCCTTTTCTGCCTGTGGATCGGGCCTATAAGTTAGCAGAGGAGATTTTGCCGGCTTATGAGGTTTCACAGTCCATGGTTCCGCTTCCGAAAAACGCCTTATGGGCAAGCCTATTATCGCCAAGCTGGCTATGGATCATCTCGACAGCAGCCCTTTCTTATTTTAAGCCTGAGTTTATGGGGTTTGGGGATACCTGGATAGCGGCTTCTGTCATTTTAATCATTCTGGTTGTGTTTGCAAGGACAGCTGGATATGCAAATGCACGGTACTTAATCAATGGCTCTTTTATCCAATTTAAGACCGGGATTATTGGTACACGGGTCTTTATCTCCAAACGCAGTAAAATCATTGAGGCAGAAGTAACGGCAACACGCTGGCAAAAAATGTTTGGTCTGGCCTCTATACAGACTGTAAACCGAGGGAAGCCTGTTCAGCATGCCGGCATAGAAAATGTACCGGCGGAATGGGCTTCATTCTTCCATACCTGGTATAAGAGCCGGATAGATGAAGTGAAAATTAAATAGTTTTTTCCATAAAATTGAAACCTCTGGGATTAGCTTTCGTATGTAATAAATAAAAGATAATTATGGAGGTTTCCTTTTGAAGATGGTTTGGATCAGTACGGGAGTCATTCTAATGTTAGCAGCAGCTGTTTTAGCTGGGTTCATGTATCTCAAGAGTAAGAGCAGCGGGGATCCTGAGTCGGTAATTGATTATGTGCAAGAACACAAAGGAACAGAAAATATGGCTATGGTTATTCGCCATAACGATGAGGATTGGGTTAGCATCAATAAGGACATGCCGCTGCCTTTGGCAAGTACGGTTAAAATCATAGTGGCAATCGAATACGCGCGCCAGGCAGCAGAGGGAAAAATAGACCCGCAGCAAAAAGTCGATTTAAAAACACTGGAAAACTATTATGTTCCTAATACAGATGGCGGAGCCCACGAGGCTTGGATTAATAGCCTTACAGATGATGCGGAAAATGTGCCATTGAGCGAAGTGGCTAATGGGATGATCGCCTATAGTTCAAATGCCAATACCGATTACCTGTTAAAAGTTCTGGGGATTGAAAATGTGAATAAGCTCTCTGATGATCTGCAGCTTTCCAGTCATGAAGAGGTGTATCCGATTGTCAGTGCCCTGTTTATTCCGATGGAACTTATGGAGGATAAGGGTTTGTCAAAAGAGGAAGCACTTAAGGAATTGAAGAGCATGAGTCTTGAAGAGTATCGAAAGAGAGGTAGAAAAATTCATCAAAAATGGGAAAGCAACCCGCCGCAAGAACAGGATAAGGAGGAAGTGCTGAAGGTTCTGGATATGGAATTTCAAAAGGTATGGTCTGACAGGCTTCCGCGTGCTTCTGCTGGTGACTATGCAGAGCTTATGAAGCTATTAAACAGCAAAAGCTATTTTTCCAAGGAAGTCCATTCTTATTTGGATCCCGGGATGGAACAGCTGATGAAAAACCCGAGAAACCAGGAGTGGCTTCAGCATGCAGGGCAAAAGAGCGGCTCAACAGCCTTTGTTTTTACCATCAGCATGTATGCAGCCGATAAAGAGGGCAATCGTACAGAAATGGCTTTCCTGGCAAATGATTTGAGCGATAGGGAAATTAAAGAGCTTTCAAGGAATATGAACAGTTTTCAGCTTGAATTTATGACAAACAGCGAATTCCGGGACTCTGTAAAAGAGAAACTGCATTAAAAGTATAGAAGAAGCATTCGTATATAAGGGCGGATGTTTTTTTGCCTAGCAAAATCTCCTGAAATAGCAGATTAATAAAAGATAAGTTAAAGGGTGGAGAGTATGGCGCGAATCTTATACATAGAAGATGAAAGTGATATTGGCAGCTGGCTGAAAAATGATTTAGGGGAAAGAGGCCATGAGGTGATCTGGCTGCAGTCCGGGGAAGGGATGGAAGGCTATCTTTCTGAAGCGGATATGGCAATTTTGGATGTGATGCTTCCCGGGCTTGACGGGTTTTCGCTTGGGAAGCGGATTAAGAAAATAAAGAATGACATGCCGGTACTTATGCTTTCTGCAAGGACGGCGGTGGAGGATAAGCTGGAGGGCCTGAGCTTTGCGGATGATTACTTGACAAAGCCTTTCCAGCCGGATGAGCTTGCTGCGAGGATTGAAGTATTGTTAAGGCGATTTCAAAAGAATGATCAGGTGCTGGAGCTTCACCACCTGCAGGTACATACAAAGGATATGCGGATTATCGACCAGGAGGCAGACCGTGAAATTCAATTGACAGGCAAGCAGTATCAGCTCTTTCAGTTCTTTATTCGCCATCTGAATCAGATACTGACAAAAGAACAGCTCTATGAAGGCATCTGGGGAGAACAATACATGGAGGGCGATAAAACCCTGATGGTTCATATCCGCTACCTTCGTGAAAAGCTTGAGAAGAATCCATCGCGTCCGGAAATCATTGAGACCATCCGCGGAATCGGCTACAGGGTGAAGATATGAAAAAATTTTTTCAATCGCTGCAGTCGAGGTATATGGCGATTATTCTGGTTGCCTTATTTCTGTTTCAGGCAGCTTATTTACTTGTGGCATTGCTGGTTATGGGTCTCGAGGAAGACATTTTAGGAGGGCAGGGCAATAAATACGAACCAAAGCAGATTGAAGAAAAATGGCATGCTGATGCAGCAGAACTCGAGAACGCCTCAAGGGAATCCGTTAGCAGTCTATTTGCTGAATGGAAAAAGACGTATTCTGATGCTTCGATGTTTTGGGTAGATGAAATGGGAAATCTGATGGAGCAGCGGGATGTGAAGTCGAATCTTCCTGTTCAGTGGACGCCTGCCTTTACAGCGAAGTTTATTAAGGAGAGGTATGGCGGTGATCCTTATACAGTCATTAGCTTTATTGGCGGGGATGAGAAAAATGGTTTTATCGTTCTTGAGATACCGCGTAATTTGTTTCTTCCTCCGATGGTCCAGGTTGCAGATAAATACGGAATCTTCCTGGGAGCAGGCCTGCTTTTGATCATTTCTCTGTTTATCATCGTCTCCTTTTTATTTTTCCGGGGCATTCGCAAAAGGCTGCTCCATCTCCAGGAGGCAATGGAAAGACGGGATATGGACAGCCTGCCAATCGGTATCGATGTGCAAAAGAATGATGAAATCGGCCAGCTGGAACAGACGTTTAATGAGATGGTCGAGGAGCTTAAAGAAAGCAAGCGGCGCGAGCAGGAGGAAGAGCAGCTGCGGAGGGAGCTGATTGCGAATCTGTCACATGATCTGCGTACGCCTTTGACGAAGATCAATGCGCAAACCTATTCTATCGCAAAAGAAGATCTGTCTCCTGAAGGGAAGCAGGCTGTCAAAGCACTGGAAACCTCAATCATCAAAATTGATAGACTAATAGAAAATTTAATGAGCTACACGCTTTTAATGGCGAGCAAGCATAAGCAGGAGCTGATCGAGCTGGATGCGGTCCGGTTTGTTCGTGAAAATATGGCGTCCTGGTATCCTGTCTTTGAGAAGGAAGGCTTTGAAGTGAACATCGAGTTAGAGCCATTTGAGAAGAAATGGCAGGCCGATCCAATGTGGCTGGGCCGTATTTTTGATAACATTCTGCAAAATGTGCTGCGGCATGCGAAGGATGGGCTTTACCTTGAAGTGGCGACATTATCCACCGAAGATTGCGATGCCATTGTTTTTATTGATCATGGTAAAGGGCTGAAAAACAGTTCCAATGAAAAGGGAGCGGGGATTGGCTTATCGATAGTGGATATGATGGTAAAGGGTATGAAGCTTGAGTGGGAGATTGAGTCCGGTGACAGTGGTACAGTAATTAAAATCATTAGAAAACATTAGGAGCAGCCTCAGGAGGTGCTCCTTTTTTGCTTCATTTTCCATAAGATAAACACTTGATAGATGCCAAAAAGAACAGCCAGTGTAACCAGGACAACCCAGCCATAGGTGTGCGGAATAAGGAAATATACGAGTAAGCAGGCAATCAGGAATACCGCGTACCCAATGTTAAACAGTTTTTTAAACGTCATTATGTTTACTCCTCTCTGCTGTATTAGACGCATAGCAGAGGGGAAAAGTGTCATTTTTTAAACAAATTTTAAACTTCCCTCCACCTTTGTTTTAACCTTCGCCGGATAAGATGGAATTTGAGGTGAGAGGAATGGAGTATGTCGTAAGAACAGAAAATTTATCAAAGCACTTTGGTCAGGAGAAAGCAGTATCAGGACTGGAAAT
Organism: Cytobacillus sp. SAFR-174; assembly: GCF_051964675.1. Lineage (NCBI taxonomy): Bacteria > Bacillati > Bacillota > Bacilli > Caryophanales > Bacillaceae > Cytobacillus > Cytobacillus sp. SAFR-174. The sequence goes on from NZ_JBQCMZ010000011.1 coordinate 20,796, forward strand.
GAAAATACCAAAAGGTGAGATTTACGGATTTCTGGGACCGAACGGGGCAGGGAAAACGACTACAATCCGGATGCTGTTGGGACTCATGAAGCCTACTTCCGGCAGAATTGAAATCTTCCAAAATGATTTAAAGAAAGAAAGATTAAATATATTGAGACGTGTGGGCTCGCTTGTGGAGTCACCATCCTATTATCCGCATTTAACGGCAAAAGAAAATCTGGAAGCCATGAGAAAAATAGTGGGTGTACCGAAACAGAGAATCGATGAAGTGCTGGAAATTGTCCGGCTGACAGCTGCCGGGGATAAAAAAGTAAAGGGCTTCTCGCTTGGGATGAAGCAGAGGCTTGGGATTGCTGCTTCACTGTTGAATAACCCCGAACTGCTGATTTTGGATGAGCCGACAAACGGTTTGGATCCTTCAGGAATTATTGAGATTCGCAATTTAATTAAAAGCCTGCCATCTGAATGCGGAATGACCGTGCTGATCTCCAGCCATCTATTATCGGAGATTGACCAGATGGCGACAACAGTTGGGATTGTGACAAAAGGAAAAATGATATTTCAGGACTCTATTGAAACGATGCGCATGTTTGCACAGCAGTCCGTTCTATTAAAGGTCAGCGAGAGTGATAAAGCCTGGCGTGCCCTGCTTGGAAGGGGATTGAAGGCAAGTTTGGATAATGGCATCATTTCGCTGCCCCAGCAGTCGGATGAAAAAGTGGCTGAAGCCGTACGCGGACTTGTGGCAGACGGATTTTCCGTTTACCGGGTAGAAGAAGAAAAGCGGTCATTGGAAGACATATTCCTGCAAATGACAAGGGAGGAGCAGGCCGGATGATGGGGAAATTGCTGTCAGCCGAATTTATGAAAATCAAGCGGAAAGGAATCTGGTTCCTGACCATCCTGGGTCCTATTGGGGTAGTAGCCATGCAGATGGTCAATTATGGAGTGCGCAAGGAGTATTTGTTCGGTCAGAATGATGACCGCTGGGGATATTATTTGGACAATATTCATTCATTCACACCGCTGGCGATTGTGCTGGGCATCGTCATCCTGACGTCTTTTATGTCGAGCATTGAAAATGAAACGAATGCCTGGAAACAGCTGATGGCACTGCCTGTTTCGAAAATGAGCGTGTATTTATCAAAATTCACGGTGCTGTCAGTTCTGCTTTTGATTTCTTCTGTGCTTTTGCTGCTGTTCACGCTTGCTTTTGGAACCTCTTTGGATTTGGGCGGTGAGATTCCGTATGCCGGACTGCTGAAATATAGTTTTTATCCTTTTTTTGCGGCATTGCCTGTTTTGGCGCTGCAGCTTTGGGTAGCGACCGTGAGTGTGAACCAGGGTGTGCCAATCACTCTGGGCATTCTGGGTGTGATCTTGACCTATGCCGGCTATGCTTTACCGGATTGGCTGATCTGGAAATGGCCGCTGCTGCTGAACGACTGGGAGGAACCTCTCATCAACGTCCTGCTTGGTGCCGGAGCAGGCATATTATTATACGCAGCAGGAATGATTGATTTTGTGAGAAGGGATGTGAAATAATGCTTACTATTTTGAAATCGGAATGGTTTAAACTGCGCAAATCAAACATGATCGGCATCCTATTAGTGGGTCCACTGATTGGTCTTGGTGCGGGGATTGGGACAGATACAGCTGAAGCAGCGGGGATGATGAATGAATGGTATATGCTTCTGATCTATATGAATTTGCCTTATGCGGTTTTCTTTTTACCGTTAGTGACGGGAGTCCTGGCAAGCCTTGTCTGCAGGTATGAGCATCAGGCCGGGGGCTGGAAGCAGCTGCTGGCACTGCCAGTCACAAGAGGGAAAGTATTTGCTGCTAAGTATGTTCTGATCCTGTTATTGGTATTGTTTATCCAGTTATTTTATTTGGCCGCTATTGCAGGAGCAGGATTATATAAAGGCGTAGCTGATCCTTTTCCGGCGGAGATTGTCTGGAAGAGCATACTTGGAGGCTGGGTCGCAGCGTTCCCATTAGTCGCACTGCAGCTGTGGATGTCTGTCTGGTTCAAAAGCTTTGCGGCGCCTTTTGCAGTCAATGTCGTTTTTACGCTGCCATCCATTCTGGCAATGAATTCAGAGAAAGTGGGTCCCTATTATCCGTGGGCACAGCCGTTTGCCATGATGTATCCCACATCCGATAGCGGTGACATTTTCTTTATTCCATGGGAGCAGCTTATGACTGTGATCGGGGGATTCTTTTTACTGTTTTATCTGGGCGGCTATTTTTATTTTCAGCGGAAGGCTGTGTAGGTAAGATACCAGGGGAGAAATCTCCTGGTTTTAAAAATACAGAAACAAAAAAAGGATCTCTTTCGTCTATAAAACGAGAGGGTTCTTTATAACTCCATAAGTATTTGCGGTACCCTCTGATACGAAGAAAATACACTCAATCATTACAAAGGAGTGCCTTCAAATGAAGAAGTGTTTTGCTTTGGTCGGAGCTATGCTCAGTCTTTTTATTATGGCAGGCTGTCAGAATTTCAAATCATCAGCAGACATGGCGGCAGTAAACTACCATTCTACTCAGGAGAGCGGCCTTGAAAAAAAGGCCATCCCCAGCATGACGAGGGAAGAGAAAGAACAGCTGTTAGCCTAGGCTAAGGTTTCATCCCAACAATATGATTACGAAAAAGCTATTACACTATTAAAGCAATCAGGTATTTCTGAAGATGAAGACATACAAAGGGCTTTAGATGCTTACGAAAAACAAAGGAATCATCTCGTCAAATGGCTAGACAACAGCAAGATTCCTCATTTATTTTTTCACTCATTGATTGTGGATGCATCCAAGGCATTTGATGGTGACAGTATGACTCAAGGTTATCAGGATTACATGGTAACCATTGATGAATGTAAAGAAATCTTAAACGAATTATACGAAAGAGGATACATCCTTGTTAATCTTGAGGATATTGCAAAACTCAATTCAGAGGGGGAAATGGTTTATCAGGATATTCTATTGCCTCCAGATAAAAAACCATTGGTGCTGTCGCAGGATGATGTCAGTTATTATGAGTACATGAGGGGAGACGGATTTCCCCAAAACTTAACGCTCGATACTAATGGAGATATCACAAATACTTATCTAAATGACAAAGGGGAATCCATTCAAGGGGCTTATGACCTGGTTCCCATCGTGGATGACTTTGTTGAACAGCACCCGGATTTTTCCTATAAGGGATCAAAAGGAATTATTGCATTAACCGGATATAACGGAGTATTAGGATATCGAACTTCTGAGACCACCTATGGCCCGAATAGTGAAAAGCATAATCCAAATATAAAAAAGGATCAGCAGCAGGCGAAAAAAGCAGCAAATGCAATGAAGCAAAAGGGGTGGACATTTGCGTCACATACGTGGGGACACCTTGATGCAGGGAAGGCATCTCCAGAACATTTAGAAAAAGATCTGCTTAAATGGAAAAGAGAGGTTGAACCGATCACAGGACCTGTAAACACCATAATATTCGCGTTTGGCAGTGACATTGGAGACTGGCACCAGTATTCAGGTGATAAATATGATTTATTGAAAAGCCTGGGTTTTGCATATTATGCCAATGTTGATGCATCAAACACCTACTGGTCTCAGATAGGACCGGATTACTTCCGGCAAGCACGCATAAATGTAGACGGGATTCGTATGCGTGCAGCGTTAACTGGACAAAGTGATGTTTTAAAAGATTTTTTTGATGTTAAACGAGTTTTTGATCCGTCCCGGCCGGGTGCGAATAAGCTTTTGCAATGAAGAACATGGGGAAAACATGAGAACCGTCCCCATGTTTTTTTTATTTTTTAGGGTGAAAATGTAATTTTTTGAAACCTTTTCTATATATTTCCGTAATGCATAGTGGAATTATTTTTAACTAGAATAGGAGTGTTCTATATGGAACAGGAAGTAAAAACGAGCAGTAAAAAACCTAGTTTGCTAGGGATGATTTGGAGTCCGGGGGAGCAGTTTGACCGGATCCGCCAAAATCCGAGGGTTTGGGTGCCGCTCATTTTGGTGAGTATTATTTATGCAATTGGCATGTTTTTAATGGCAATGTCGATGGATGCATCTTATCTGGGCCTCGAAGGGATGAGTGACGCGGAAGCGGAAATGGTGATGATGTTTGCCAGGGGCGGAGTTGCCATTACAGGTATTTTCACTCCGGTATTTGTGGCGCTGATTTCAAGTGCCATCTATATGATTTTCACGAAGATTGCCGGATCAGATGCGACGTTTAAACAGCTGTTCTCTATGAATGTCCACATTATTGTGATTGGCGGTTTTGGTCTTATCCTTAACATGGCATTGAGAGCCGCTATCGGCGGAAATCCGGAAATTTTTATTACTAGTTTAGCAGGGCTGATGAATAGTGAAAAGCCGGGAATCTTAGGTTCTATTGAATTATTCAGTATTTGGCAGTCGGTTATCACGGCGATAGGGCTGCAGAGGGTGGCAGGATTATCAAAAGGCTGGGCTTGGGGCATTGCGATTGCGTTCTTCATTATTGGCATTCTGTTTGCTTTACTCAGCAATACCGTCTCAGGAATGACTGGTGTTTAAATGAAAAAGAAAGTTTGGATTGCCATCGGAGTGACGGCTGTGGTTTTGCTGATGGCTGGCGTGAGCATCTACAGACAGGCTTTCGCCAAAGGGCCTGAAGTAAAAACTGCCCATCCGGTGCAGGAGGAAATAACAGAACAGATCATGATTCCCGGTACAGTGAAGCTGGTAAATGAACACAAGATATATGCTTCTCCCGAAAAAGGAGAAATAAAGGAGTTCCTTGTGGAAGAAGGGGATTCAGTCAAAAAAGGAGAGGTTCTGGCCAGGTTTGATGAGCAGGCATTAACACTGGAACTTGAAAAAGTTAAACTCCAGGCTGAATCAGGTTATTTAAAAATCAATCAGCTGGAAAAACAGGAAGATGAGCTGGATGATAAGGAAAAAGAGCTGCGCAAACAGGCTGGAAAAAAAGAAGCTGAAAAACAGATACAGCCTGAAAGGGATCAGCTTAAGCTGGAAAAGCGATTGGCGAATCTGGAATTAAGCCAGGTGCTTTTGCAGAAGAAGGATATTGAAAAACGCCTGGAAGAATTAGAGATTAAGAGCACGATGGATGGAGTGGTGCTCCAGGTGAACAAAGCAGCGTCATCCGACCCATCTTCGGCAGGAAAGCCAGTCATTTATATTGGGGATCTGAAAGCGATTGGAGCATCTGGCATGCTTTCAGAATTCGATTCATTGAAGGTCAGTGAGGGGCAAAAAGTAACCCTCCGTTCCGATGCGATTCCTGACAAGGAATGGAAAGGTGAAGTCAGCGAAGTGGCTGACATGCCTGAAGAGAACCAGGGAATAAACCCTGCGGAAAATAATGCGCCGCAGTATCGGGTGGAGATTTCGGTAAAGGAAATGTCCCTGAAACCGGGTTTTCAGCTCATAATGGAAATCGAAACGGATAAGAAGAAGGCACTCACTGTTCCTGCAAACGCAGTGGTAACGGGAGACAGCAGTGTATATGTATTCGTGGTCAGGGATCAGAAAAGCTACAAACAGGAAGTGGAGACTGGTGTTGCTTCCGGGAATAAAATCGAGATAACAGGCGGACTTGAAGAGAAGGATTTGATCATTACGAATCCATCAGATCAGCTGAAAGATGGCGTGGAAGTGGATGCGGAATGATCAACTTAACAGGCATAACCAAGTCCTATCAGGTGGGAAAAGAAAGCATTGAAGTATTAAAAGGTATTAATCTAAGCATTGAGCAAGGTGATTCTGTAGCCATTATGGGGCCATCCGGATCGGGCAAATCCACACTTATGAATATTATTGGATGCCTCGATCTGCCGACAGAAGGAATATATGAACTGGATGGAGAGAATATATCCCATTACCCGGAAGCAGAGCTGGCAAAGGTCAGAAATCAGTCGATCGGGTTTGTGTTTCAGCAGTTTCATCTGCTTCCGAGGCTGACGGCTATTCAAAATGTAGAGCTGCCAATGATTTATAGCGGTCTTGCTAAAAAGGAACGATTGGAACGGGCGGAAGCTGCGCTGGTTAAAGTGGGACTTGCCGATCGGATGGGGCATCTGCCGAATGCCTTATCAGGAGGGCAGAAGCAGCGGGTTGCCATCGCCCGGGCGATTGTGAATGAGCCGAAAATCATCTTGGCGGATGAACCGACAGGTGCACTGGATACGAAAACAAGTGCCTCCATTATGGAGCTGTTCAGTGAGCTGAACCATGAAGGATCAACAATTGTAATGGTGACACATGAACCTGAGATAGCAGAATATGCTCATCACACGATTATGGTGAGGGACGGGCTGATTGTGAACGCTGAACCTTCCCTGAGGGGGGCGCCTGTATGAGCTTTTTAGAAAATATCAAAATGGCGCTCAGCTCATTGAAGGCGCATAAAATGAGATCGATTTTAACCATGATCGGAATCATTATTGGTGTTGGGGCTGTCATCATTGTGGTTGCCATCGGCCAGGGCGGAGAAGCGATGCTGAAAACGCAGCTGACAGGCCCGGGCAATACAGTGGAATTATTTTATCAGCCTTCTGAGGAGGAAATTCAGGCAAACCCGAACATATTTAATGAAGCTCCTTTTGATGGGGAAGATATCAAAGCACTGGAGCAGATTCCAGAGGTTAAACGGGTAGTTGCTTCAAGCTCACAGTTTTCACAGGCTTCATATGGAGAACAGACTGCAGAGACATCAACGACAGGAGTTGGCCCTGCGTATTTTGAGCTGAACAATGTGGACCTGGAAAAAGGGCGATCCTTCACGGCTGCCGATTTCCTTGGCGGACGCAGGGTAGGGCTTGTCAGCTTTTCAATAAAGGAGGAGCTCTTTGACGGCAAGTCGCCGGTTGGCGAAGTGATCCGGATTGGGAACCAGCCGATTGAGATTATTGGCGTCATGGAAAAGCCGACAGGACTCTTTTCATTCGGTGTTCTGGAGATCTATGTGCCTACCAAAACATGGCAGACTATTTATGGGAAAAGTGACTTTACCCAGGTGACACTTCAGGCTGAATCTGCTGATCAGCTTCAGACGGCTGGAAAGAAGGCTGCCAGCTTACTTAACAAGATGCATAATACAGAAGAATCTTATATGGTCATCAACATGGAAGAAATGGCAGAAGGAATCGGCCAGATTACAAAGGTCATGACGTTAATCATCGGCAGTATCGCCGGAATCTCGCTGTTTGTCGGGGGAATTGGCGTCATGAATATCATGCTCGTGTCTGTTACAGAAAGAACGAGGGAAATCGGCATCCGTAAAGCACTCGGAGCGACCAGGGGACAAATTATGGGACAGTTTCTAATCGAATCTGTCACCCTTACCTTGATCGGCGGAGTGCTGGGTATTCTGCTGGGCTGGGGTTCGGCATCCCTCATTTCATTCTTTGCGGGATGGCCATCGCTCATTTCATGGCAGGTCGTCGCCGGAGCCCTATTCTTCTCAATGGCAATCGGCATTATATTCGGACTGCTTCCGGCTAATAAAGCCTCTAGGCTGAGTCCGATTGAATCTTTGCGGTATGAGTGATTAATAAAGAGGCTATCTCCGGCTGAGGCTGGGGGTAGTCTTTTATTTGAGGTGAACATAATGATTCAATTAAATATTATTTTTGTTTTGTTTATATTAGCCTTGCTTGCGCGGTATTTGGTATTTGACGCATTTGAACCCGCTATGTTTGCGGCTGCCTTTTTGTTTCCTGCTGCATCTATTGTGATTTTTTTCATTAGCAAGAGACTTGCAGAAAGGGAGCGGGCTTATCTGCCGAAATCCAAGGATGACTGGTCATTTTATCACATCCAAAAGTCGTTAATGATTGAAAAGCCGCTCTTTAAAGGACAAAACCTGAGAGGGTACGTTAAACGTTATTTTCCACAGAGATGGCAGTATGTCATAGGAGATAGTTTCGGGTTAAATTGGTATTTGTCTTTTGAGGTGCGCATTGACCAGGATTTGTATGATGTACGCTGGTATCGTAAAAAGTGGATAAGCCAGCAGGATCAATGGAGGATTTATAAGAACGGAACGCAAATAGGAGAAGCTCATACAGTCATCACTTTAAAGAATGCAGCAAAATTAAAAGAAGCTATTGAATACAGATTCCATGACGTTTCTTATATATCCTCCGCCTCATCGGTAATGTCAGCCATTACTTTAACTAGAGAAACAGCCGTGCTTGGCAGATTAAAACGGAGTCATATTATTAGCGGTGTTCAGGAAATCAATGTGGAGGAAAACAATCACGACTATCTTGTTGCATTAATCATTCATTCTTTTTATTTTAAAAACTGATTCAATGCGTTTCACCTATAAGCAATCCGGTAATATAGTAAAATAGAACTATTACATAATAAGGGTGTGCTTAGGATGAGCTGTAATGCTTGTAGGGTGGAGGATTTGCGCTTTGAGGTAAAGGCATATGGAGAACTAAATTGCCGAATGTTTTCAAGTGTAGCTGAGCATTTGGAGAGAAAAGGCGTTTTGGTGGAAGCAAAATCAGACCGGTTCGTGCTGAAGGAAGATGGCATGCGGGATTTTCTTGATTTTTGCAGGGAGCATATGGAAGCTGAATGTGTCAGCTTCAGGTTGGCCGATGACGCGTGGCGCCCCATTGCGGAGGCTGCTGAGATCCTGGATAGCCAGTGGATTGATGAAGTGATTGCCAATGGGCTGGTTACCTGCCATGCACAGCCGATTCTCAATAGAGATGAAGAAGTTTTCGCCTATGAAATGCTGGCGAGATTTTATACGGAGGATGGGTCGGTGATTTTTCCGGGAGAAATATTTGGTGCAGCCAGAAAGCGCGGGAGATTGTATGCGCTCGATCGCTTGTGCCGCATGACGGCGGTCAGATTTGCTTCGTTTATTGATAAAAAGGCCTTCATCAATTTTATACCAACAAGCATTTACTCGCCTGAGTTCTGCCTGAAGTCAACGGTACAGCTTGCGAACCGCTTAGGAGTGGATCCGAATCGGCTCGTATTTGAGGTGGTGGAAACAGATAAAGTGGAGGATACGGATCATTTGAAAAGGATCCTCGCTTATTATAGGGAAAAAGGATTCCGCTATGCACTGGATGATGTAGGCGCCGGGTTCAGCACGATCGAGTTATTGAGCGAGCTGCAGCCGCATTATATGAAGCTGGATATGAAATATGTTCAGGGCGTGTCCACAGATCCAGATAAACAGAAAACAGCGGAAGCTTTTTTACAGCAGGCATTGAAGATGGGGTCCGTCCCGCTTGCTGAGGGTGTGGAGACCAGGGAAGACTTTGAGTGGCTCCGGGACAGAGGATATCAGCTGTTTCAGGGGTATTTGTTTGGAAAACCTGCTCCAATAGCTGAAAAAGGCAGGAAAGTAATATCCTAGAGCTGAATTAGCAGAAATGGACCAGTATTTTTCGAATAAAAGGTGTGTCGGGAAAACTTCTGTGCGGATAGCTGAGAAATAGGTCCTCATAAGATTTTTTCTGAGCGGATATCTGTATTTTCTGAGCGGATAAAAAAATTTATGTGCGCTCAGCAATTTTTAAAGGTAATACGGCTGAAATCAACGAACATACATAGGATGAAAACAGCTGAATAGGGGTTAAGAAATGGAGCTTAAAACAGAGAGGCTAATAATCCGTAAGTTTACATCAGAAGACTGGCAGGCAGTTTATGAGTATACAGCAAACCCGGATGTGATGAGATACATTCCGGAAGGTGTATTCACAGAAGAAGCTGCAAAAGAGTTTATCCGCAAAAATATAGAGAAAGCTGAACATTTCCCTGTTTTTATAGAAGGGGATATTCTGATCGGCCATATAGGGTTTCATAAGTATTTCGGTAATCATACATATGAAATCGGCTGGGTATTTAATCCGAAGTTTTATAATAAAGGCTACGCATCAGAAGCAGCATATGCGGTTCTGAAATATGGCTTCGAAAAGCTTGGCCTGCACAGAATTATCGCAACCTGCCAGCCCGAGAACCCGCCGTCTTACCGGGTGATGGAGAAAATCGGCATGAGGCGGGAAGGTTTTTTCAAAAAGTGCATTCCACATGGGGATGAGTGGTGGGATGAATATTATTATGCGATTCTGAAGGAAGAATGGAATTCAGATAAATAAATGGACTAGTATATCACCATCCTGAATTGAAGAAAATATGGCCAGGAGGTGATATACATGGCTAAAGATGTTCTTTGTGAAGTAAATAACTGCACTTATTGGGAACAGGGAAATAAGTGCGCTGCAGAAGCTATTTATGTTGTCAGCCATAAAGGCAAGCAGGCGTCCAACAGCAAAGAAACAGACTGTAAAACGTTTGAGCCGGGAATGTAAGTCTGAGGGGAGGGTAACCGATCTGGTTACCTTCCTGCTATTTATTATTGATAATAATTATCAGTTTCATTCAAAAAAATTTACCATGCTGATTCTTTTGTTTTTCGAAGCGGAGTCAGTTTTTTCATGTTTTTAAAGATTTTATAATGGGCAGTGCCTACTTTTTCTTCTACATAATCCAATGAATAATCACCCGATGGATCAGATAGTTCCCCAATTGCACGTGAAAGGTGGTCAATGACTGTTCTATATGATTCATTCTTCTTATGGTCTTCCTGTGAGTTCATTTCTAGCATAATGTCGTGAGCAAGGCTTTGAATTCTCCGTAAACGAATTTGCTTCGCTGGCATATGATCGCATCCTCCTCTTTTTTGCTGAATCAATATATTATATATGGCCTTTCCATAGAAAAAATAACTGAAATCCGATGTGCGCATTTACTGGAATAATATAGTATAATGAGTGGGTCTTGTTTTTTTCTGACAATTTGGTAAAAGGAGGCGTTCAATATGCTAAATAAAAATTTAGTTATTATGAATCAAAATAAGGGGAGAACGCCTAATTAATAACAGCGTTTCCCCAAAACGTGAAAAGGGGAAATTTATTTTGAATACTGGCAAAGTGAAAATTGAAGAAGTTACATCAGACAATTGGTATGATTGCTGTTTATTAGAGCTATCAGAGGAACAAAAAGCCTATATGGAGCCAAATGCAGTTTCTATTGCGCAATCTAAATTTGAATCGGCGCTGAGACCGTACGTGATTTACCTGGAGGATAAAGCTGTCGGCTTCTTAATGTTTAATACATGTATTGAAGAATTGGATGCTTACTGGATTTATCGGATTATGGTTGATAAGGAGTACCAAGGCAAGGGAATAGGAAAAAAAGCGACCGAACTGATGATTACGGAGATGGGGAAACTGCCAAATGCGAAAAAACTTGCAGTAGGCTACCATCCAGAGAATCTGGGAGCCCACAATCTTTATGCAAGTTTGGGGTTTGTGAATCATGGCGACCGATTTGGGAAAGAAATGGCTGTTGTGAAAGAGTTAGATTAAGGAACAGGGGGGAGATGCAGAATGAAAGTGGGAATGGCCCTGTTTATAGGAGGGCTGATTTTGCTTATGTCCGGCATCTTTCTGTCTGCCTATTGGGCAATTGCCGGCAGTTTCATGGGGATCTTCGGAGGGATGATGATGGGAAGCTCTTCTTATTGCCTTGCGAAAACAGGGCAGAAGGCAGGTTAAGAGATAATGGAATTTATGATTTTCTTATTTGTTTTCTTTCTTTTTCTGGCAATCAGTTCCGTAATGAATGTGTTATTCAAGATGACGGAAAAGAAGCATTGGGGCATGTCATTGCTGCTGAGCCTGTTGCTGGCTGTCATAACAATTGCCATTTTGGGGATTAAATAGGAAGAATGAAGTCCGGGGAGGATTCCCGGGCTTTTTATCGCAGTCTAACGGGCAGTAAGACACCTGCTTCAAGACTCAGAGGAATCAAAGGAGGATAAGCAGGGGTCAAACTGCCCGTAAAGGCCCGAAAAGAAGAGCAAAGACTAAGAACGCCACGTCCTGTGGCAACGTCTTTGTGACCCACTTCCTGTGGGCCTCAACTAACAATCAGTGGGGGATAAGGAAAACCCCCACTGATTGAAGTTTCACTTTATGTGTATAAAAACGTTTGGTCAACACAAACTTTAGGTATCTTACAAGGAAAAGGTGATGAAAAATGGATAAAGAATATCAATTTGCAAATTTGTCCGACGGGGATCTGCAGCAGGTGCATAATCTGGAAAAGCGCTTAAGTGAGGAAAAGGGAGAAGAAGTCATTCTCATTGCTTATCATGATCAGAATGAGAATATAAAGTGAAAACAACGCTTGGGAATCTGCTTCCCCAAGCGTCTTTATGTCTATCATTTACTTTTTATCTACAGGTTTCGCATCATATACTTCCACCTGAGGAGGGGCAGCAAAATACTCAGGTGCTTTTGCCGTAAATGATGTAAAGTGTTCAGTCTGGTTGTGGAACTTCACAGCGTCCATATCCTTCCACAGTTCCACCATAGTATAAGCCCCCGCTTTTTCTGTATCTTTTACAAGGTCATAAGAGATATTGCCTTCTTCTGCTCTGGAAGCCTCAATCAGCGGACGCATTTCAACCAGAAAATCATCTTCTTTATCAGTTTGTATTTGGAAGCCAGCATGAATAATGATCATGTTGCATTTCTCCTTTGTGAGTTATTTCCACTCCGTGATATCTTCAACAGGCAGGCGGACCGATTTGTAGCCTTGATCAGCAGCTTTCCCGATGGAGATTAGCATGACAGGATAGTAGCGTTCCTTGTCCAAATCAAAGGCTTCGGCAATGCGGTCTTTTTCATATCCGCCAATTGGATTAGTATCATAGCCATGGGCGCGGGCTGCAAGCATTAGCTGCATGGATACGAGACCGGCATCAATCAGGTTCATTTCTTTCTTTTGCTCGAATGTCATATTTTCTGCTAAACCTTTGATGGCTGGAACCTGCTTGTCTCTTACATCAGCAGGCATGTATCCTTTTTCAACTGCAGTATCATAAATTTTTTCAATGAAGGCTTCGCTTTTCATATCAACAAAGACGGCAACAACAGCTGCTGATGTCTCTACTTGCCTTTGATTGAATTTTGCAAGTGGTGCCAGTGTTTCTTTGCCTTCTTTTGAATCGATTACCACAAAACGCCATGGCTGCAGGTTTACAGATGAAGGAGCTAAAGAGGCTTCCTCCAGGATTTCAGCCATTTCTTCTCTGCTGATTTTGACTGTTGGGTCATAATTACGGATGGAACGGCGGCCTTTAACGATTTCTTTAAAGTCATTGATAATGGTTTTATTCATGGTGAACTCTCCTTTATGTTTTTCTGGATGAAAAAATTAAAGATTATCTACATTTTCCTGGATGCGAGTGAGCATATTTAATAGTGTGCTTCGCTCAAGCTCCGAAAAGCCGTTCAGGATTTTGGAAATAAACAATTGCTTTTCTTCACAGTAAGCAGCAATCTTCGTTTTGCCTTCCTCTGTCAGGCTGACATAAGTAAAACGGTTATCTGCAGGATTTTTCCTGCGGATCACCATGCCTTTTTCTTCAAGCTGTTTTAGATGTCTCGTGACAGCAGCATGATCGATATTTACTTTTTTCTGAAGCTCCCGCTGTGTAATTTCTTCCGCTTCAAAAAGCTCCCGGAGAATCTCAAGCCGTGACTGGCTGATGCCTGTACAGCGTTCAAACTTCGGCATTGTCTGCTTATTGAGCTCAAACAGCCGGGCAGCAATTAATTCTTCTTGCTTAGAACATTTGAACACAGCATCCCCGCCTTTTTAGATAATTGATAGGTCAATCATTGATACGTCAATTAATATACTGCAAAATATTTTATAAGTCAAACTGGATGCTTAAGGCAGAGAAAATCCTGCTGAATAGCTTATGGATCAGCAGGGTTTTCAGTCATTGAGATCCGTTTTCCTAAAGTTTCTCTGCATCTATTAGCCACACATATCGATTTAGCTGCTTAAACTCAACAGAGAATCCATTGGAATGAAACATGCTTTCTAATATGTGGATGGTTGTATAGTATTCTGTTTCCAGGTCTTGCGCCAGGCTGAGGTAGTGTTTGTTTTTAGCTTCCTGGATAAAAATCTCTTTTTTGTCCTTGCTGCGAAAGACAGTATCGGCAAAAACAACTTTTCCGCCAGTTGTAAGGAGGGCGCTGTATTTAGAGATGGCATTGGCTTTTTCGCTGTCTTCTAAATGATGGAATGCGTAGGTGCTGACGAAAGCATCTATAGGGCCATTCAATTGAAAGCTTAAGAAGTCACCATCCAATATTGTGAGATGAGGCATTTTTTTGCTTGCTATTTTCCTCATGGCAGCAGAAGGTTCAACTCCGACTACTGAACAGCCTTTCTCCAGAAGCATTTGAGTTAAGTTGCCTGTACCTGTACCGAATTCCACTACATTCCCATGAACAAGATCGGCTACTTTATAAAGAATCTGTTCATAATTCATAAACACCTCCTGATATTCAAGGTCTTTACCGGCCACAGTCTCATCATAGGATTCTGCCCAATGGTCAAACAACTCTACAAATTCACGTCCCATTGTAAAATCACTCCTATTAATTCATATAATACTTATTGGTATAGTATGAATTAATGTCTCACTTGGCAACTTTGCAATCTGCCTTAATTCTCAGATGCCAGCTGATTTTTTAGCTGATAATTAATAAAAGTAAACTTAAAACATTCTATACAAGTAGGGATAATAAGGATTAAAAAGAACGTAATAATATCCAAAAAACGCAATGAAAAAGAGTAACCATTCTTTCTGAAAAACAGAGTGCTGACGATGAATTATTACAGCAGCGTGAAAGAACTGATTGGGCATACCCCTCTTGTGATAATCAAACACTATGCTATTCCGCAAGGAGTAAATGTTTTTGCAAAGCTTGAATATTTTAACCCGGGCGGAGTGTAAAGGACCGGTTAGGACAGAAGCTGATTCAGACAGCGATTAAGGATGGACTTCTCCCGGAAGACGGCGCTGTAATTGAACCGACTGCAGGGAATACAGGGATCGGCTTAGCGCTGGCTGCTATAGGAAAGAAGATCAAAATCATCTGTGTTGTACCTCAAAAATTCAGCATTGAAAAGCAGGAACTAATGAAGGCGTTAGGGGCAGAAGTGGTTAATACGCAAACTGAAGAAGGCAGAAAAGCCCCATTTAGTTTAAAATCTAAATGGGGCTTGAGTATTTTTTTATGAGAATGATTAACCTCTTAACGCTCTTCTGACTTTATTAGTGACCTGCTAACAACTTTGCTTTAATGTATGATGTTAGGCTTTGGAGTGTTCTAGGCATCGAAATTTCTTGTACGGGAATATGAAAATCCACTTGATGAAAGGGAAAAGTAAGTGCCCGTCATCTTCAACAGGCACTTAATTTCTTAATTATGGTCTGCAAGGTAAACATCATCTATCTGCCGGGCTAGCTTAAAATCCAGACCTGTCAGCCCATTTTCACTCCAGGAAGTGAGGGAGACAATCACCATTTTGTATTGAATGGCGATAAAAGGATGATGATTTTCGTTTTCAGCAAGTGATGCAATTTTATTTACGAAGGCGATACCGTCTAAATATTCTTTGAAGCGATAGCGCCGTTCAATCCATTTGCTGTCTTTTCTTTTCCAGTCCGGCAGCATGGATAGTTTCCGGGCTATTTCTTCTTCACTTATTTTTGTCATACTGTGACATGCCTCCGATCTAAGATGACATCGAGTCCGTTTTGAATCAGGCGGACATAGCGTTCTTCCTTACTTAACTTTTCAAGCTGGTCCAGGAGCAGTTTTTTCAAAGGCGATTCTTTGTCATGCTTTTCAAGCAGTTCCAGAACTTCCAGCTGAAGCAGCCATTCTTCCGGGAACTCATCGAGAATTTTTCCGATAACACTGTGAAGAAGGACATCTTGAGGGAAATTCGTTTCCCGGATTTGTCTTACTTCCGCATATAATTCTTCTAGAGGGGTTAGGACTGTTCCTTCTTTAGGGCTTTCTTCATTCATAACAGATTCTCCGTGGAATGCAGCGTAATCGGCTGCGAGTGGACGTGCAGAAACAATCTGGCTGCCCACAGCTAAATCATAGGTGCCCCAAGTGGGGTCGAAAAAGATTTCATCTCCCTTTTTGACGAGACATTCTTCAAGTGATATTAAAACAAGGGAATCATGATTAAATAAAAGATTCGTCACATGGCCGGAAATTTCTACTCCGCTTTCGAAGGTGATTTGCATCATTTTATTCATCTCGATGCCAAGTTTTTTCAGGCTCTGTTCCGTTTGATTTTCAAGCCTAATGCCTCCAGCCAATTTTCCGATCGGCGCTCCAAAGCCGTCATGGTGAATATCAGGACCATGATGATTAATTTGTTCATTTTGAAACGAAAGGGCACTCGGACCTGTCGTTTTGACATAGATGGCTTCACCTTCTGCATCCTTCATGATATCAGTGAAAAGACCAGTAATTTGAATGCCTGAATTGAGTTCGATGTGCGCAACCTGGCTTGAAGCGATTGCTTTTTCGATAGCCGCTGTTCCACCTTGCCTGAAGGACATGGACTCGCCGAATCTCGTCACTTCCTCTATCAATTGTTCAAAGCTTTCGCAAACAAATAGCTGGGTCTGCATAGATGTAACGTCATAGCTGGTGTTAATAGCATCTTCAATTGTGAATCGGCGTTTCTTCACCTGATCGGACAGGCAATGCTTGCTTTCACCCACAGATGACAGCAGTCCTGCACCAAAGATCTTGGGCTTCTGCAGGTCGCCAATCAGGCCAAATTCGACCGTCCACCAGAAAATCCGGGAGATTTGCTCAGCTTCAGAAAGTCCTTTTACGTGCTGCTGTTTTTCCTTTAATCGCTGTTTGGCTGCTTCAATTTCTTCTTCAGTTGAAGCTGGCCTTTCCATGACAATCGATAAATGCCTGGTTGCCTCAAACACCTCATGTTCTTCTTTTGTCGCAAAAGCGTTAGCTCCGATATTCCCTATTAATTTAACAAACTCTGAGTAGGTTTCATCAAATAAAATCGGCGCATGCCCCGCCGCTTCATGGAGAATGTCAGGAGCGGGTGTGTATTCGATATTGGTCTTCTGGCGTATATCCGTTGCAATTGGAAGAATGCCATGCGCTTGAAAATCAAAAAATGCTGTGCCGGGAATCAATCCGTCGACAATGACAGCTCCCCAGCCGATTTTATCTAAATGCTCGTTCATTTCACTTACCCGTGGAATGCTGTCGATGGAAATGCCGGATGACTTCAGACCTGAAGTGAATGCATCATGGGCGATGTCCTCAAGGAAATGATGGTTTTGCCTCATCACATATCTCCAAACCGCATGATCAATGGGGCTGTAAGCATTGTAATGCTGCTGGGCTGTAAATGGACGTAAGTGCAAGGGTATCGATTTCTTCATTTGGTATGTCTCCTTTTATTAGCTTTTTATGCTTAAACGCTTTTAAGTGCGAAAGTATTCAGGTATAAAAAATCCCTGCTGAATGTTCATTCAGCAGGGACGAATTTATTCGCGGTACCACCCTGATTGTAAGTAAGAACTTACCACTTCACAGAATAACGGCTAAACCGTCTTATTTCAGAAAAGAAATAAGAAGCTCCAGAAACGTAATTCGTGATCTCCTTTGTACTGGTTTTCAGCACCACCAGCTCTCTGCAACAGGGAGGATACCACTACTTCAATTCCTTCAAAGCATTTAAGTATTAGGATGCTTTATATCTTAAACGCTTTTAAGTATTAAAGTCAATACGTTTTAAATTTAAATCAAAAGAAAAAGCCCAGAAGCCTTTCTGAGCTTGTGTATTATTGCTCAATTTTAGCTGATCTGCGCTCCTGCTCTGCCATGATTTCCGCATCTTCGGCATTGTCCCTTGTCACTTTCTGAGTCAGAATGGACCCGACCGCCACCAGAAGCATGACGGCAATGTAATACCCTTTTTCATTAAGCTCCATATCAGCATTGTAAAGTCCGATCAGAAACAGCCCAGCGCCGGCAATCAGTGTAAAGTATGCTAAAAATGTAAAAGCTGGCGTGTTTCTCCTTCTATACTTTTGCATGTGTTTTAATCCCCTTTTTTCTTAACATATTCTCTCTTTCTCTCCTTGAAGCTGTAAGTTTTCAATCCAATACAACAGATGTAACAATTTATTCTATATTATATAAAATTACCCTTTTTTGTAAAAAAACGCAACAGAAATTTATGGGTGTTTTTTACTGTTTATGATTTTTGTTGAAAATTCACATATTTAGGATGAAATGTTTGTGTAAAAAAGTTTAAATAAAAGAGAGAGACTAAAGCTTGATTTTAATATTGGCTGGAGGGAGGTAAAGATTTGTTAGCAATATAGGTATTCCAGGACTGATTCTGCTATTCCTTAGAAATGTGCCGATGAAAGGTTTGGAAGAGGAAAGGGCTGAAACAAGCCACCATTTAACTGTCAAGTGGATAATAGGTACTGCTCTAGCGGTGTTCGCTTTGGGAGCATTGTTAGGGCTTATAGCCAAATACGCAGATGGTTCAGCTTTGGGGTTAATTGGCTCTGGCCTTGGATTCTGGATAGAAGCAGCTTCTTTGCTTGCAGCCTGGAGCCGAACGCCAATGGCTGCTGGTCTGCATGTTTTAGTGTTCTTTTCTGCGATGCTGTCGGCTTACTATTTGTATTCTATGATTCTGTTCGGATTTTTTCCAAAGTCCCAATTTATCTATTGGGGGAGCATTGCCTTGCTTTCTCCTGTTTGCGGCTATACTGTATGGTTTGCGAGAGGGGCAGGGTGGCTTGCAGCGTTTTGTGCTGCTATGCCGATCAGCCTGCTTATTGGTGAAGGGTTTAGCTTTATCTATACTTACTCCATCCCAAAAGGATTTGTTTTGCTGTTAGCAGTGTTTTTGTGAATTGTTTTGCCTAAAAATCATTTTCAGCGCATTAGGGTTATTCCGCTCACGGCTGTAATCTTATTTTTCATCGAACAGCTTGGACTTCTTTCTATATTGGCAGGCTAAAAAAGCCGGATTGCGTGCGCATGAAGGAGCACTTATGAAAAAACTGATACCATTAGCGGTTTTGGGAGTACTGCTGATTCTGCTTCATTCAACTCCAAACATGGCATTAAGAACCCACGTCTTTTTCAGCGGATATCCTGCAGCTGCCATCGGTTCAGGGATTATTGAAGACGACTTTCATAATGAGGTGGATCGGGATAGGTTTGCTGAGTTAAATGCTAAAGCTTATACATTAACGGAACCTCCTGTTGAAAAAGCGACTCAAGGAAAGTTGAGAAACTATTTAGTTAGAAAATATGAATTCTTCTATTTTGCTGAATACTACGGTGAGGGTTAAAAAGTACAGGGTAATGACCATGCAGGCTGGTTGCAGCCCCTATGATATTAGTTTTTTAAAAAACATATAAACTTCGGCTTAAAGTAAAGGCTCAAGGCCAATAATGTATAGGAGCAATTGTTGAAAGGGTGAGGATCATGACTTATGAAGAAATCATGCAAAAGCTTGAAGAGCTTGGTACAGAGCAGACGAAGAAGACTTTCAAAAATCACGGGGCGAAGGAGCCTTTTTTTGGTGTGAAGGTTGGAGATTTAAAAAATCTGGTAAAGTTTGTAAAGAAGGATCATGAGCTGGCACTTCAATTATATGAATCAGGAAATCATGATGCGATGTATCTGGCAGGGCTGTCTGTCAATCCAAAGCTAATGAAAAAAGAGACTTTACAGGAATGGGCTGAAAAGGCATATTGGTACATGGCTGCGGAGTATACAGTTGCCCAGGTGGCGGCCGAAAGTGAGTATGCTCTTGAATTGGCCCGGGAGTGGATCAAATCCGAGGATGAAATGGTTTCGGTCTGCGGCTGGAACACGTATTCAAATTATGTATCGATTACACCTGATAATGAGCTTGATATAAGTGAAATAAAAGCATTATTGACACAAGTTAAAAATACCATTCATGAAGAAAGAAACCGAGTAAGGTATGTGATGAACGGCTTTGTTATCTCAGTGGGCTCTTATGTACCTGAACTGAATGAGGAAGCGAAGAATATTGCTGAGCATATCGGAAAAGTGCATGTGGATGTTGGAAACACAGCCTGTAAAGTGCCTTTAGCCAAGGAATATATTGAGAAGGTGGAATCGAAGGGAAGGGTTGGGCTTAAGCGGAAGACTTGTATATGTTGAGAATAGCTTTGAACAAAAGACTTGGGAAAATACGTCTCAATAAACTACTGCATCAGACTTTAGGTGAGTGCCAAGATGATCTGGTATAGCTGAGGCACGTAAAATGAGCTCAGGAGGCAATGCTTCTGAACTCATTTGTTTTTATTGAGTTTTCGTTTCTGAATATTCTTTTTCGGTTCCATCTGGAAATTTTGCTTCCAATTCAAATTTTTGGAAAATGCGTCCTTAACCTGGTTAATGACCTCTTGATCTTCAGTATTTTGATCAAACGATATCCCTCAAAAATTGGAGGCATAATTAATAAAATTACTCAAAAAGGATGGACACTATGTTCAAAAAAATCTTTGGAAGAAACTATACAGTTACTGACTTCTGGATCTGGTTTGAAAAGAATTCACAAGGCTATTATCTGTTAGAAGAAGGAAATTTAAATTCATTGTTCAACAAACTAAGTAAACAGTTATCTAAGATAAATGCAGATTTAGCATTTGAATTTAGTGCAGATCTTATCGAAGGAAAGAGAGAGTTTATAATAAGCGCTGATGGCATCTTGTCTGCCTTTCCAGATGTCATTGGCCTTGTTGAAAATGCACCCCAGCTTGCAGGCTTTAAAATAATTGCCTTTCGCCAAAAAAGTACTGTTGATGATATATCCACTATAGAATATGAGGATATACGTTTAGGGCCTGATGAT
Source organism: Cytobacillus sp. SAFR-174 (assembly GCF_051964675.1). Lineage (NCBI taxonomy): Bacteria > Bacillati > Bacillota > Bacilli > Caryophanales > Bacillaceae > Cytobacillus > Cytobacillus sp. SAFR-174. Next base: position 41,647 of record NZ_JBQCMZ010000011.1, read on the forward strand.
GTCTATTTCACTTACAGAAAAAATGGTGATACTTTAGACATTGTTCTATATCTCAAAGGCTATGATTCTGATTTTGAAGAATGGGAAAATGCTGCTTTTATATTATTAGACACCATTATTGGAGAGTATGATGTTGCTGCTAAAATTGGAAGCATTGATATGCTGCCTTATAAAAAAAGTCCTAATTTAAAATCCATTTTAGAATTACCTGCATTAATAGATAAGGAAGTAACGGGGATAAGATTATAAGTCTTATCCTTTATTAGATAGCAGCTCTTATTGTACTTAAAATAGTTGCCTGACCACGTTTGCTAAAGCTTAAAGCAGGTGGGGCCAGCCTCCTATCTCCTGAAACCCAGCTTGTAAAGTACGCTTGGCCGTATTTACCCTCCGAATTTACCAGTCATTCCCTGCATTATCCACCTTGATGAAAAGAGTCCGATCTTCTATTACATCTCAAGTCCTATTTGAAATAAAGCTGAGGCTCATTATTGGTATTTCCAAATACAGGTAAGATGAAATCAATTATATTTTTTAGCATTCCAGCAACAGGACAAACCGTTGATCAAGGACATTGGTAGAGGGAGAGGTTATATGGCAGTCTTGCCGTCCAGTTTATTAAAAATAATATTGATTCTTATCTTGTTCACTTCATTTAGTTGTTGCCTGAAAATTCGGCTTCAGCTGAAGAAGACATCGAAGCAAAAATTGAGAAGGCAATTAAGGATTACCTGGAAGACTATCAAGTTCCAGGGGCTTCAGTTGCCTTCGTCAATAATAATGAACTATTTTTTTCAAAATCATGGGGAGTTACTGGAGAATCAGAGGAGGAGGTTACAGAACAAACTCCTTTTACGATTGGCTCCATAAGCAAATCATTAACGGCAATGGCCATTATGAAATTAGCTGATAATGGAACTATCCGCCTGGATGCCAGTATTGAAGAATATCTTCCGTGGTTGAAACTGAACAAGGGGAAAGCGGGCGAAATCACAGTGGAGCAATTGCTCGCGCAGACAAGCGGGTTCAGCACCTATGACGGGCTTGCCCTATCTGATAAAGAGTTAACAGGCAGTAAGGCTATTAAGCATCAAGTCAAGAAACTGGCTGAAGTTGAACTGACTGCTGCACCTGGTGAAAAGCATCAATACAGCAATGCCAATTTCTTAATCTTGGGAGCGATGATTGAAGAACTGACGGGAATGTCCTATGAAGAGTACATGGAACAGCAAATTTTTGATCCCTTAGGGATGAAATACGCTGCGGCTGATAAAGAGGGAGCTTATGAGAAGGGCTACCTGAGCGGGTATCAATCCTGGTTTGGATTTCCGGTGAAAAGTTCTGTAGCCTATGATGACGCCGGGGCACCATACGGATACATTACGGCCAGTTCTGCAGATATGGTCCAATTTGTAAAATTATTGAGCGGGAAAGGGCCGGAGCATTTTATCAGTGATAAAACTTTGGATTTATTTAAGACACCGCAGGTCCAAACTGGAGAAGACCGGTATTATGGTTTAGGAATCCGCATATCAGGACCGGATACTCCCAAAGAAATAATTTGGCATTCTGGTTCTACCCCTGATTCGCATGCAGAAATCTTTTATATTCCGGGAACCAGCTGGGGCGGTGTGATTCTGACAAATAAGAATCATATTTTAGAGGAAGATGGACTTTACTATCTGAAGGAACATATTATTAGTCTATTAAATGGCGATGAGCCTGAACAAGTACCTAATCATAGTTTGACCATACAATACATTCTGCTGGGTTGCGTCCTCCTGCTAGTAATACTTTCAATCTATTTATGGAAAAGATTCAGAACCCGGAAGTTTCTAAAAAAGGGAAAAGGACTTTCCGTAGGGCTGATTTTTATTGGTCTGTCAGCTGCACTAATCCCTGTTTTCACAGCTTGTACATCTTCACCTTGGCATTCCATCTCTGTCTTTGCACCTGATATTGCCCTTTTAACGATAGTGGCAGTAATTATGCTGGCCATAAATGGGCTGCTGCTGATTAGATTAATTCATAAAAAAACAAAGTAATGAAAATGCCTGTCTAAACCAGTTAGACAGGCATTTATTATACGTTCACAGCATTTTTCCTTGCTTTCCGATCTGTCATCACTTTCCATAAACCAAACCCTATTAACGCTCCGATCATATTTAGAATAAAATCATCAATATCCAAACTGCCTCTTCTTGTGACCAGCTGTATAATTTCCACACTAAGGATTATGACAGTCATGGTAATTGTAAAGGACTTATGTCTGTTTAGCCTTTTACTAAAATAGGGCAGAAAAATTCCCATTGGCAAAAATGCAGCCACATTGCCGGCAAGGTTTTTTATAGGAATGATTAAATTCATGCTTCCATTGGTCATAGCCAATACATACCCTTTAATGGTTTTAAAGGGCACAAGATTTGAGGACTGCTTCATATATTCGATTAAAGGCATTTCTGACCAGAATCCTCTCGACATGAAAAAGAGCAGTACTGTTAATAAAAGCAGGTAAATAAGAAAGCTTATTCCCATGAAAAATCTTATAATTATCTTCATCTTTATCTCCCGGAAAAATGAGTCTTTGATAATAGTAACATAATTTTTCCATATTATTTAATTGCCAGCTATTATAATGAAAGTATCGCAATACATAGGGGGGATGTTATGGAAAAGATTTCATCTTTTCAGTGCCTGGAGATGTTATGATGACCCTTGTATATTGGAGCAGAGTGCCTGATAAGTAGAATTCAAGATTATTATGCCGTGCCTAATATAAGATGGGAGAGGCATTTTTTTATATGGTGAAAGTGGATGGTGAATTTTATATCTAATTGGATGGTTAATTGTTGGCCCTTTTGCGATATTATTTAGATATAGCAGTTTATTAAAATGTAAAAGAAGAGGTGCGCAGCATGGGAGTAATGCTTGGACTGGTTCTAATTATCTTAATTTTTGCTGTGGTTTCAACTTTGCTGCTGACAGGCAAGGCTGATGAGAACTATGGAAGTTCAACAAAACGGAACACAACCAATTTAACCTTAATATATGTGGTTATTATTTTTATCGGATTAGCTTCTCTTGGAGTTTATATTTGGCGGATTTAAATACAGATGGAGATGAAGAAAGATGACATGGGCAGTATTGGTACCTATTATTCTCGTTAGTCTGCTGAAAATCGTGCTGACCTGTATGCCGACCGGCACGGTTAATTGGCTGATCCGGAAATTTGAAACTCATTCCAGGCTTGATGAGAAAGAGGTTACAGTCACAATTGGTGATAATAGGCTGGAAGATAAGGAGAAACTTCAGATTATCAATCAGTTCAATGAAGGAATATTTATTAAGAAACATTATATCCACCCGGGCAGCGAACAGCTTTTTTTACGGCCTGAGTTCAGTGGAATACCAATAGTTATCGAGTTTCTGGAAAGAGATGACAAGCTGTTCGTATATAGCTATAAGGACCGCATTGATGTGGTCAAACAGCGCAGAAAAAAGGTCATCGCATACAGCCTGATTTCTGATAGCCTTCAAAACAGCTCACTGGCAATAAAGGTCAGTTAAACTAAGAATATTAAATGAAAGCTAGATCCTTGGATCTAGGCTTTTTTTGTCTGCAGGAGGGATGTAATTAACTGCAGCTTACCATGCAGATCGTGGGTGCTCCTTTGATTCTGATGATATATGAAAAATAGTCATAAGGGATTGGGGCCTTTTTCAATACATGTACATATTGAGTTTACAAATATTTGTTAATATTTATATAATTACTTAATTAAAGTTATAAAGGTGGTTATAAAAATGGAAATATATCAAGCTTCAATGGCGGATCTAGAAGGAGTTTCCGCTTTATTTAATTTATATCGTATATTTTACAAACAAGCACCCGATTTGGAAGCAGCAGCCGAGTACATAAAAGAACGCTTAGAAAAGAGGGATTCTGTCATATATGTGGTGAAGAAGGAAGGAAAGTATCTTGGATTTACTCAGCTTTACCCAACTTTTTCATCTATATCTATGAAAAGAGCCTGGATCCTGAATGACTTGTATGTGGATGCAGAGGCAAGAAATCTGGGAATAGGGGAAAAGCTCATAGACAAAGCGAAGGAGCTCGCTGCTGAAACAGGGGCGGTAAGTCTCAGCCTCAGTACGGCTCCTGATAATTTCTCTGCACAAAGACTCTATGAAAAAATCGGGTTTAAGCGGGATGAGCAATTTTACCATTATGAATTAAGTGTTTAATAAAGAAGAAAGAACGCCTGAAACCCAGGCGTTCTTTCATTATTCGAGATTTATCAGGGCATCGGCAAACCGTTTAATCCCTTCATGAATGTTTACTTCATTTTCCCTGCCAAATGTAAATCGAACGAACCCTTTCTCGGATCCCATGGTTGTTCCGGGAACATATATGACACCATGTTTTATTGACTCTTCAAGCAGCTGATTTTCATTGTGCTCTTTTTTGATCCGGCACCAAAGATGTATTCCGCCTTGCGGTGTACTAAATTCCACTTGGTCTTCCAAAAAATGATCCAGGCTTGAAACAATTGAGTTTCTCCGCTGTTCTAATTGCCTGGTCAGAAATTTTAAATGTGACTCAAATTCTGCGGACTCAATAAAATCATTCGCAACCCATTGTGAATAGCTGCCATGGCCGAAATCCACCTGCTGCTTGGCATCTGATAACCGCTCAATTACCGATCTGGGGCCAATGATCCAGCCGATTCTAAGCCCGGAAGCGACAATTTTGGTCAAAGAACTAATATATAAAACAATGCCATCGCGATCCAGGGATTTGAGTGTATTCATTTTTTCACCGGTAAAGGGTGTTAGGCTGTAAGGATCATCCTCCACCACCGGAATCCCGTATTCAGAGGACAATTCAAGGATTTTTCTGCGCCTGTCTTCAGGAAGCAATGTGCCTGTAGGGTTTTGAAAAATAGGATTTAAAAAGATCATCTTTATTCGATGCTTTTTATATAAGGCTATAATATCCTCAGGATTTACTCCATACTTGCCTGTTTTTAAATAATAGGTTTTGACTCCGGCTGATTTAAAGATTGGCAGGCTGTAGTGATAAGAGGGATCCTCGATTGCAACAGAGTCCCCGGGTTTTAAGAGGCATTGAACGACAAGGTGCAGGGCCTGCTGGGCACCGGATGTAATCATTATGGAAGAAGGGCTGGTCTCGATGTCCCGGTACTCTTTTACATGATCAGCCAGTGTTTTTCTCAAAATTTCATTTCCCTGCGGGTGATCGTACCCCAGTGTCCCGATAAAAGAGCGATTGGAAGTAATTTCTCTTAGGGAAGCCAACGGAAAGAGGTCGTGAGAGAGCTCCCCGCTGGCCAGATTGATCAGTTTTGTCTCTGCCAGTTCTTTATGGATCCTTTGTGTGACTGGTAAGTTGGGCAAAAAGGAGCCTGCTTCAATATACCGGTTCCAGCTTGGAATACGTCTTTTCGCCATTCCCCAAATATCCTTGCTGACCATCGTACCGCTTCCCCGATTACGTTCAACGATCCCGTTTGACTCCAGTTCATCATATGCAGCAACAACCGTGCTTCTATTGATATCAAACTGTTTTGCTAATCCTCTTTCTGAGGGCAGCGGCTTGTCTGGCGGGAAGGTGCCATCTGCTATCCCGTTTTCTATATAAATCGCCAGCTGTTTATAAATAGGTGTTTTTGATTTTCTATCAGGTTTCCAATCCAATTGAAACATCCTTTTAAAAAAATGAGTTATGTAATATTATATCAGCTCTTAGAAAAATTATCGGCTGCAAAATTGAGTGAAAGTTCATGTTGACTTTTGTAACTGTAAATATTATTATTACAGTATATCCTGTAGTAAAAATGAATGCAAATGAATGGTCTATTAACTGTAATTTTTATTATTACATTTTTATAAAGACGAACACAATAGAGGGAGTGTTTTTAAATGGTGAATTTATTCTTATCATCAAGCTGCGGTTCCTGCCGGAAAGCCCGTGCCTGGCTTGAGGAGCATCAAATTGAGTATGTCGAACGGAATATTGTAACCGATCCGCTTACCGTTGATGAAATCAAATCGATTCTTCGCCTTACAGAAAATGGAACCGAGGAGATTATCTCTACTAAATCAAAAGCTTACCAGGAGCTGAACGTGAATATTGATTCCATGCCGCTGAAAGAGTTATATCAATTAATTATTGATAACCCGCAAATGCTGCGCAGACCGATTATTTTAGATGAAAAAAGACTCCAGGTCGGCTTTAACGAAGACGAAATCCGCAGCTTCCTTCCACGGAAGTTTCGTACGTTTTCTTACAATGAACTGCAAAGATTGGCTAACTAGATTAGCGCCAGGCTGTATATTCTTGACAAGCTAATCTGTAAAACTTAACATTACAGTATAACAGCAGAAAATATAGGAGGCCGGCCATGAATAGCGATTTTACTCTTGCCATTCACAGTCTAACTTATCTCGCTCTGCAGCTGGATCGCATGTCAACGAGCGATGCGATTTCTGAAAGTGCAGGTGTCCATCCGGTCCGAATCCGAAAAGTCCTGAGTTTATTAAAAAAACATGGATTTATTAAATCAAAAGAGGGAACGGGCGGCGGTTTTATTTTTGCCCGGGATTTAAGTGAAGTGAATCTTTGGGATATTTATAAGATTACATCTGAAGGTGCACTTCAGCCGAAGTGTCCGGATTCCAATGAAGCGTGTGTAGTGGGTGCGAATATGCAAAGAGTTCTGATCAGCATCTTTTTAGGTGCAGAGGAACATTTGGGTGAATATTTGAAGCACTATACCTTAAAAGATATTGTTGATCTCATCCATAAAGAAAATTAATTGGAAGCTTCCAGGCTTTCCAGCAGCAAAAATGTAATAAAAAATGTTACAGTTTTGAAAAACTCTTCGAAGAAGGTGAATGAAATGATGTCCAACCATAATGCCATTTTAAAAACGGGAGATTGGGTTAAGGGAAAATCCCGTGAAGGGGAACTGATCATTGGCTATATCGAGAACCTTGATGAAGGAATTATTAAGACAAAGGTGATTTCGAGTGATAATAAAACCATTGAAGGCAAAATCATTCCGCTGCAGAGCAAACAGGTTAAGAAAATCCCGGCGGCGAAAGTGTCCAACAAGGAACAGATTCATTTCCTAATTGATCTTGCTCTTTCCACTGGAGATGAAGAATGGTTCTTTGAATTGACCTCGAAGCTGAACTCAATGAGAGAGCTTGTGAAGGATGTTAAATAAATCCGGGGAAGTGCCTGTGTCTGTCTGCTTATCAGCAGGTGGATGCAGGCACTTTGTTTTTATTTTGTAGTTATCCCCATAAAAATACCATTTGAAGAGGGATTAGAGCTTGGATTTCGAATATATTATACCAGGTGGGTTACCACTATTTTTTGTAAGTTTTAATATCGCGTATCGGCTGATTGGGAGGATAGTGTTTTATAAAAATATTACGAATAGTTTTGTCTGTTATTATTCTTCCTTTAGCACTTTATATGTTAGTTACTAATAACTTTGAGTGGATGCCTTTTAATTTGTTTTTGTTAAGCTTGTCTATGATGGTGATGGGGACGGATGAGTTTATGAAAGGCAGAAAACAGTATGGGTATCTAAATGTAGCTGTTTCATTTTTTATTGTCTTTGTTGCTTTTTACATTTGGTGAAAAGGTAGCATGTGAGTGATCATTGCAATATTTTTTTTAAAAGGGATGATTTTATATCAAATACAATTTCAGTCAAATGCTGGCAAGAAAAATAATAACTGCATCTATAGCAGGGTCGCTGTTCGCCGTTATGTTAGGTCTGATTGCAGCGGATCCGTTTGCCGGAGAAGTTAATTCAGCTGGCGAGTATTTTCAGGGAGTTATGTTGTCCATTCCCTTCTATCTTCTGTACAGCTTCCCGGTCATTTTGGTTTATGGCACAGTAACTTCTGCCATTAGTGATTACATAGCCCTGTTTATTTCTTACAAAACAAACAAGAAACTGGAATTTTATATTTCCTTATTCCTTCACTTGCTTTTTGGATTAATTTTACTTGGCTTAAGTTTAGCTGCAGCTGTATTATTTTTTGTTACGGATATTGTTTTACGCCGTATACAAATCGGCGGCTGGAGAGATGCTTTGAGATCATTAGGTTTGCCGGTTTTCATTTGGATTGTGTTTATGGGCGGCGTGTATCTTATGGATGTTGGTGGGATTTGATGTGTATTGTCCAGTCAGCCTATGTTTGTCCGAACACAATGGAATTCCAAGATGTAAATATCACAATACACCATTCCCTCCATTGCCTATAAACTGAAATCGGGGTGATGAATATGTTTAGGCTAAACCAAAAAGATATAGAATCCTATCATCAAAACTATTTCCGCTATTTTCCTATTTTGTATATAGCACTTTTATAAATCTCGATTACAGAAATCATATGATTAACTAATACCCCCACAAAACGTGGGGGTCATGTTCACCAAATATAAGCGCCTTCACATGTATTGGCCTTAGGCTCATAATAGCAATGCTGTTTGAATTGCCCTGAGAAAGGTTGATCGTACCATGTTGGCGGACATGCGGCGTACGGATTGAAATACCAGAGAGCAAACTTGGAAGGATGCTGTCTCCAAAAGTCTAAGGTTTGTTTGGCCAATCTCTTTTCCACACTTCGTGCCCTGTTGTAAAAGACATTTCCTTTTTGTACAGCTTCAAAAGAATAATTCCCTCCCTGCACCTGGAAAATGACTTGCGGGATGGTCCTTAAGCCTTCAAAATCGAGGCAATTAGCTTTTCGCCGGTTAACGATTACATTTCCAACCATCAGCATCCCCAGTTTTCCTTCACCTTCGGCCTCTGCCCTCATCATCCTTGCCATTAAAGCTACATCGCTGTCGGTATATTGTACTCTTGGCACTTTTAATCACCTCTAAAGGAATTGTATTAGGAAATTCTGCAAACATGTTGACTCGAGAAAATATTAATTGGGGGTGCAAACTGCATCGCGTTCAGCACCCCCTTATTAGATATATAAATATTAGAGTTAATGAGCTTGCTAATTTATATGCTATGTCTGTAAGAGAAATGCAGAAAAGTAAATATTGGGTGAAACTTTCATTTTGGGAATTCGTACCATCATTTAAGGGGGTAGGTATCTTGAAAACTAAAGATGATAAAAGAGAAGTAAGCCTGAAAAATTTATTATATGGTATAGGCTTATTTATTTTCAGTGGCATGGCTTTAACAAATGTGACGACACCACTGCCATCAAAGGAAGAAACCAAAGAATTTCTTCTGTTTATTTTTGGAAGTGCATTAATCTATTACTTTTTAGTAAGCATCTACTACATAGGCGGTTTTTGGAGAAAGGTTTTTTATATAATGTTAATTCTGCTATGCGGGATTAGCATCTGTATGGCTTTTTATCTGGCAGCTAATTCAATAGCTCACTAACAAGAAAAGGACAAGGGGACAGACAGGTATTCTGTCCCCAATTTTCAACTGGGACGGGGCATCTGTCCCTCTGTCCCGCTCTTAAACACTGTTGCAGGAATCCCCATTGTTGTTTTTCGAGGTCTTGTTTTAAGTGCCGAGAATAAGAAACAACCCGCAATGACAATAATGCTTCCAATGGCTTGTATCCAGTTCATAACCTCTCCTAAGAAGATAAAAGCTAAGAGGGCTGTGAAAATCGGATTAAAGTTTAGGAACAGGCCGGAAGTGCTTGGTCCCAGCTGGCTGATCCCGATGTTCCAGAGCACCATGCATAGGACTGTTGAGATCAGACCCGTATACAAAATGGATAAAAGAAAGGAAGCAGTGACATCTGTGACGGTGAAATCAGCAGTACCAAATGGCAGAAGCACAAGAAGGCCAAATATGCCTGAGTAAAGAATGGACATCATTGGTGAAACGAAAGACATGGCCCATTTGCTGCAGACCGAATAGATTCCCCACATGCCCACTGCAGCCATCATATAAAGATCTCCGGTATTAAACTGCAGTAAGACCAGCATTTCCAGGCTGCCTTTTGAAAGGACCATTACGACGCCAAACAATGAAACGAACATGGACACGAGCTGCAGTGTGTTTATTTTTTCCTTTAGAAAAATGAAAGAGAAGCCAGCAATGGAAAACATATTTAATGTAGAGATTAAGCCAACACTAGTAGCCGATGTCTTTTCCAGTGCCATGAATTGCAGAGCCTGAAACAAAGCAACGCCCGTGATACCCATCAGCAATAATGGCAGGATGGCATTTTTCGGCGGCAGGAGCCGTTTTTCTTTATGCCAGACAAGAGGAACAAGACAGATAATGGCGATGGTCCATCTTAAAATGGTTAAGGTAATAGGAGATGCGTGGTCCACAAGCGTTTTTCCAACAATAAAATTTCCGCCCCAAAGTAAGCTTGTTAATAAAAGGAGAAGATAATATTTCACGTCATTTAGCCCCTTTTCAGAGCCATTGTGCACAATGACATTGTTTATATGAATAATTTTAACATTTTTTATATTAAACAAAAGATAATTTTGTATAATGAAGTTAATTTAAAATAATTAATAGTATATTGGATAATAATTAAGAAAAATTCAGTTTTGGTATGTAATTTGAAAAGGATTTGGAATAATTGAAAAGGGTGGATGGACAGTGGAATCGATTGTAAGTAAAGTATTGGATCACCTGGATATAAAAATCTTGGATTTACTTCAAAAGGATGCGCGGACTAGCAATCTGGAACTGTCGAAAAGGGTGAACCTGTCAGCTCCGGCTGTTCATGCAAGAATTAAGCGACTGGAAGCGGAAGGGTATATCCAGGAGCATGTCGCTATTCTAAGTCATGAGAAGCTGGGCTTTGACTTATTATGCTTCGTGTTTATGAGCACCAATATGCACCAGGCGGAAAAACTGGAATCTCTTGAAAAGACGCTGGAATCCATGAAGGAAGTTTTGGAATGTCATTGTTTAACAGGAGAGTATGATTATCTTTTGAAAGTGGCGTGCAAGGATCGCAAGGGGCTGGAGATGTTTATCAGGAAGCTGAATGAATTGGGGATTACGAAAATACAGACCAGCCTGGCGCTGAGGGAGATAAAAGATTCGACGGTGCTGCCGATTCAAGATTAGCATTTTTATGGTAAAATTGAAACATTTTCCAGAAAAAACGTAGAATCTAGAAACAAATTTTAGGAGGGATCAGGTTGACGAAAAAGCTCGCGCAGCTCCAAACCCGTTATTATGTGCTTTTTGGCGCAGCAATTGGTTCTGTGGTCGGATTAGTGGCTTATGTGAAAGATTGGATTTAAACGATGGACGGGCAGCCGATTAGCTTTTCTGTATGAGGGGTATGCTTGTCTGTGTTTAAAACAAACATAATCAGGAAAAATACATATAAGTACTTGTGCAGGGGAGGAAACAAAAATGCCATACGATAAACTAAGCGATCTGCCAGACTCCGTTAAAGACAATCTTCCGCATCATGCCCAGGAAATCTTTAAGGAAGCTTTTAATTCTGCAAGTGAAGAGTATGACGAAGAAGAAACGGCCTTTAAGGTAGCCTGGAGTGCAGTGAAGAAGAAATATGAGAAGAATGATGATGATAAATGGGTTGAAAAGGAAGAGTAAATAGGTAAAAGGTGTCCCGTTTGAGGACACCTTTTTTCAATCTTCTTCCGCTTCATTCTCAACATATTTCTTCAATTTCTGGTATTGCTCTTCAAACACAAATTTAGCCGTCCAGCCTAAAAGTTTGGTTGTCAGCTTATAAAAGAGGCTGCTTGGAATCAGGCTGGCTTCTACAATCAGGCGTGTCCCGTCATGTTCCCTTGATAAGAGATACCTTGAAATGCTTAATCCCTCTTTGGAATGGGAGTGCATAACCACTTTATAGGGAGCCTCATATTCGATCAGCTCGGAATCGATTTTGAGTATTTTTTTATCCAATTTCTGAACGGTAACAAATTTAGTCCCAGGCTGCGGGATTGGTTTATTTTCCTCATTGTCATATATGTTTTCGATCAGCATGGTATTCCAGAGCTTTATTTTTTCATCATCATCCACGTATTTAAAAACCAGATCAATGGGGGCGTGAATGACATCCTCATATCTGTAAACCAGTATTTCTTTCATTTTAGAATCCTCATTTTCTACTTAATCAAAAGCATCTTACTAGTTTTTTCGGCAAAGCCCGCTGGAAATTAATAAAGCTTACTAATTTGTAAATTTTCTGAAACTAAACAATCCCTCATCCGTATATAGAAATAAGGGGTGATGGACATGACAGGAATAATTATTATGGGTTTGCTTCTTATTATTGTAATTGGTATTAGTGGTTCCAAACCATCAAAACGTACTTATGATAGCGGGGATTCATCCTCCCATCATTATATAGGAGATTATAGCAGCAGTTCGGATAACTGTGATAGTTTCGGAGGAGATGGCGGCGGCTGCGGAGGCGGCGGTGACTGATTCCAAGCCATATTATTAAAAAAAAGAGGTGCTAAATGAAGTGTTTTTGGAAACTGGCTGCCGGGTTATGGCTGGTTATGGCATTGACGGGCTGCATAGCGGAAGAATATGATTTCACTCCGCCAGCTGTAACTCTCTCCAACACCGATAGTGTACAGTCAGCAGAATTAAAGGAAGCAAATGTTGATTGGATAGGAGAAAATAACAAGCAGATCAAGAAAGAGACAGATGATATAAAATCATTTGCGAAGAAACAGAAAGCACTGACCTATAATGCCGGGCAAAAAATAGATCTGCTGTTTGACAGTGAGGATTTTATGGTGGAAGAATTATCAGTTTCCCTTTGGAAAAATGATAAGGAGATTCAATTGGCCTTAAATGACCATCGTTCTTTTTCTCTTCCTGAAGAAAAAGGTGAATATGTAATAGAAGTGTATCTTCGTTCTGATAGTGGAAGTGCACAATATGCAGGGAATGTGGTCATTCAGTAATTGGAGGATTTCCAAATTTGGATATAGAGAGTTTATCTGCATAGAGTGCCCCCTAAATTAAGGGGGCTTTTTAATTATGCAAGCAAGACACAGGAACAGGTATGAAAGGGAGAGTGTATAATGCTTAGAGTTCTGATAAGAAGACCAAAGGCAGGGGATAAGGCGGAGCTGAACAATTTCTTCAGGGCAGTGATCACCGATACATTTCATAAAGAAGGTATAGGAGAGCTGAAGGAAGACATGGAAGATGAGATAGAAGCCAAGAATGAATATCTGCATTGCGATCTGTTAAGCGGCGGCAAAAATAGATTTTTTTTTAATTGCTTTAGCTGGTGATAAGATCATCGGCACCATTGAATACGGCCCGGCAAGTGAGCTTATAAACAAAAGTACAGAGGGGGCGCTAAGTGATATATATGAAATGGGTACAGTATTTGTGCATCCTGACTATCAGAAATCAGGCATTGGCAATCAATTGCTAAATGAAATGTACGTGACTCTAAAGAATAAAGGGGTGGAAGAGTTCTGTCTGGATTCGGGCTATAAACAATCACAAAAGATCTGGAAAAAGAAGTTTGGTGAACCGGAATATCTGTTAAAGGATTATTGGGGTAAAGGGGCTCATCATATGATTTGGCGGGTCAGGATTAAAGATATTGAGCCAAACTAAAAAAAGAGCCTCAGCGTGAAGGCTCTTTTGCCGTTCCTGTACTGTGAGATGAATTCAATAGAAAAATCCCGCCTATAATCAGCAAAATTCCGGCTATCTTAAGGGTGCTAAAAGCTTCTTCCCAAATAATGGCGCCTATCAAAGCAGTTAACGCAGTTCCTGCCCCAGACCAAATGGCGTAAGCCAGGCTTAATGGAACAGTTTTAAGACATAATGATAAGCAATAAAATGAGAGTGCATACCCAAACACGACTCCTGCAGTCGGAAGCAGCACGGTTAATCCATCCGACAATTTGAGCATGGTAGTGGCAAAGATCTCTCCAGCGATTGAAATTGTTAAGAATACATAGCCCCTCATATTAATGGCCTCCGCTGCTATTCAACAAGATGACTCCGCCGACTATTAAAGCCAACCCCAGCAGTTTTTTGCCATTTGCATTCTCTTTGTAGATAAAGATCCCGACTAAGGCTGTCAGCACAGTCCCGAGGCCGGCCCAGACCGCATAGGCTACGCCGAGAGGCAGCGATTTTAATGATAAAGATAGCGCGTAAAAAGCGACACTGTATCCAATGATTACACCAATGGATGGCAGGAGCTTTTTAAATCCGTCTGCTGCTTTAAGCAAGGAGCTGCCAGCCACTTCACTTACAATGGCTAATGCTAAAAGAAAATAGGCATTCATATAGTCTCCCCGTTTCTTCTGCGAATGGTTTCAATCTATTTTACCTTTTCGAAGGCTCCTTTTGCCAAGTATATGAATAGGTGAAACCAATTTATTTCCAAATCGTATTAATAGGCATAGTCATATTGGGACCCAGGTTGGAGGCTTGTTAATGAACTTCATAACTCGAAAAACAAAATCACTTTGGATAGATCAAATAGCCGGCAAGAGCTGTGAAATAACGGATCCGCTTGATTTCTCCTGTATGGATCGATATGTTGAGGGGAAAAGGATTGTGCTGCTGGGAGAGAGCAGCCATGGAATCGGAGATTACTATAGAACCAAAGTGAATATGATTAAATATTTGCATGAGGTCCATGGATTTAATGCTGTTGTATTGGAGAGTGGCCTGCTTGAAGCGGTATTAAGCAGAAGACTGCTGAAAGGCCTGCCTGCTAAAGAACAAATTCAGCACAGTCTTCTTGATATTTTTCATAACGAAGAGATGCTTCCTTTATTTCAGGAGTCCTGGGCAGATGGCCTTCATATTGCAGGAATGGATATTCAGCCTGCAAATCAGCAGGTCTCTCATCAGATGCTGGACTGGCTCGAACTCCACACTGACAAAGAAATGGTTTCTTCAATCAATCGGGCAGAAACCGTATTCTTTGAAATCGATGAGGAGATTAGAGGACAAGCCAAAATACCAAAAGTGGTCAAAGAAAAGATACGAATGTGCATGGGTTTATATCAATCGTGCCTGGAGCTTTTTGCTAGAAGAGTAAGTGAAGCTGATCTGGAAAGAGAAGAGATCCTGAAGGTTATTGGAGAGGGGCTGAAAAACCGTCTGAAGTGGCTGGAAATCAATACAAAAAGCTTGATGGCATCTGGTGTTATGCGGGGAGCGAATATGTTCAACAATCTGCAGTGGTTATTAGAAGAGCATTTCAAGGGTGAAAAGGTCATTGTCTGGGCTCATAATTTTCATATTAGAAAAAGCAAAACACTGACCTCAAGCCTTTTGGGAATTACGACTGTCGGACAGCTCCTGTCCAGCAGCAGATATAGTAATCAAGTTTATTCAGTAGGGTTTTATGCAGGAGAGGGTGAGTTTGCTTCCCTGATAAGGGTTCACTTTTCCATTAATGCCTCCAAAAATAAGCACCTGGAAAGTTTGCTTCTGGACGCTTGCCGGCATGACAGCTTTGTGCCTTTATGTGACAAGGAGCTGCCGGAGCGCAATTGGATGAAGCGGAGATGGCAGCTCCTTGAAGCAGGAATGATGGGACAGCTGCCGATTTCCATTTATCCTCAAAAGCATTATGACGGCATCTTTTTTTGCAGAGTGGTGCAGCCGCCCGTTTATTTAGAGCGATGAAGGAATGAGAGCAGGAAAGGGTATGTGGTCATGGGTACTATGAATCCGACAAGTGAATACATATTAAATGAAGAGTACTCGGCGATTGCGGGCTGGTCTACTGTTCCTTTGTTTTTCCACGGGACTTTAATGCAAGGTCTTACTTCTCCAAAAAAGTGTACTGAAACATCAATCCGGGATGAATAATGGACCGCCGGTCAGGCATTCTAATTTAGAATGCTTAGTCAAAGGAGATTGATGATCCATGTACTTTTATAAAGAAGATTTAATCAATATGATTGTACCTGATAAGCCGGATCCGCATGCGGCGAGAGTGCTGCAGGAGGCATTGGGCGGACAGTTTGGCGAAATGCGGACCATGATGCAGTTCTCATTCCAAAGTGCGAATTTCAGAGGAAAGGCGAAGCAATACCGCGATCTGATAAGAGGCGTATTTTTGGAAGAGCTGAGCCATGTGGAGCTTGTCCAATCCACGATTAATCAGCTTCTGAATGAAGCTGGAGGCGAAATGCCCGGCAACCAGGCAGCAGATGGGGCTCCTTTGGATGATGTCATCCAGGGTGGAGCGAATCCGCATCATTTCATAATTGGGGCAAAGGCTTCACTTCCAGTCGATGCTGGCGGCAACCCGTGGAATGGCTCCTGGGTATATGACCATGGCAACCTGGTGGCGAACCTCCTGAATAATGTGGTTCTTGAATCCACCGGAGTTCTTCAAAAATCAAGGATTTACGAGATGAGCAGCAATAAGACGCTGAGGGAAACGATTGCCTTTCTGATAGTGCGGGATAATGCCCATCAAAATGCCTTCGCAAAAGCACTGGAAACGCTGGGAGTGGATTGGGGTAAAATATTCCCGATTCCTAATTACGATCTAAATAAATACCCGGAATGCCGTAAATATGTGGAAATGGGCTTTCATAATGCCCAGTTTAATTTCAGGCTGGATGATACCAGGATCGGTGAGGTCTTCCAGGGTAAAACTCCAAGCAGAAATGGCGGAGATCTTGCTGTAGTAGAACCGCCAAAAGGTTATCCAGTTCCAGAAATGCCTGATATGCCGAATGAGCATGCTCCGGGGCTTTTTGATTTGAATAATTAGCTTTTTCTAATGGCGTCCTGAATATAGGACGCCATTTTTCTATATATTTTTAAGGTTTCCTTTAGCATTTTTGGGGAATCTATAGTTATCGAATTAAAGAAGAACTTGTTTGTTCCTGAAAGGAGTGTCGCGGATGGAGTCTATTTGGCTCGAGTATGCCTGGGCATTATTGATATTAATTGGACTGGAAGGATTGCTTTCGGCTGACAATGCTCTCGTATTAGCCGTCATTGCGAAGCATTTACCAGAAGATCAGAAGAAAAGAGCGATAAATTACGGAATCATTATGGCATTTGTTTTCCGGTTTGGAGCACTGTTTGCCATCTCATTTATCGCAAACGTCTGGCAGATCCAGGCGATTGGAGCCGCCTATCTATTGTACCTTGGTTTAAAACATGTGATTAAAGCCAAGTTCGGGAAAGAAAACAAAAATATTCGCGAGGATGTGAAGGAAGAAGCGGCCGGGAAAGGATTTTGGCCTACAGTAGGAAAGATTGCATTAGCCGATCTTGCCTTTGCCATCGATTCGATTCTTGCTGCTGTTGCACTGGCACTTGGTTTGCCGGATTCACCGCTTGATGATTTCGGAGGCATGGATGGCGGGCAGTTTATCGTAGTCGTGCTTGGCGGGATTGCCGGTCTGATCCTGATTAAGTTCGCGGCAACCTGGTTTGTGAAACTGCTTGGCAAACGGCCTGCATTGGAAACAACGGCTTATGCGATTGTCGCCTGGGTTGGTGTCAAGCTTGCTGTTATCACACTTGCCCATGAGGATATTGGTGTCCTTGATCATCATTTTCCTCATAGTACAGGCTGGACTATCGTCTTCTATGGTGTATTGGTGGCCATTGCACTGCTTGGGTGGTTTGCTCCGGGTAAGAAACAAACGGAGGGTGAAGCTTTATAAAGAGAAATGCGTTGATCTTAGGATTAACGCATTTTTTTTATGGGCAGCTTTTGCGGACTGTCTTTTTTGATTGGGTGAATAAAACTGCTGCAGCATTCGATTAAAGTATAAAAAATTACAGGTGATATTAAAAGAGTGCTAGTGATAACGCTTTCATGAACTGGGAATAAAGTTATAATTTTTCCTGTAGACAGGTAATTCTTATCCATTATAAAGGGGGAAAAAGAATGAAAAGAAAGTGGAAAGTCGTTTCTCTTATGCTGTTGATATTTGCATTTATTGCAGCAGGGTGCAGCCAGGGAACCGGCGGCGGAAGCAGTGAAGTAAGTGTCGGGATTGTTTTGCCAACGAAAGATGAGCCTAGGTGGGTTCAGGATGAGCAAAGATTTAAAGATGCGTTAAAAGGAACGGAATACACAACTGAAATTTTATTTAGCCAGGGATCTTCGGCTAAGGAAAAAGAAAATGTAGAGACTTTGCTGAACAAAGGGATTGATGTACTGATCATCTGTCCTCAAGATGGTGATGCAGCTGCAGCGGCGGTTGAAGCCGCAAAGAAGGATGGCGTAAAAGTCATTTCCTATGATCGTTTAATTACTAACACAGATGCAATTGATTATTATGTAACATTTGACAGCCTTGCAGTAGGAGCTGCACAGGCACAATATTTAGTTGACAACGCAAAGGGCAAGGACGTGCCACTGTACCTATATGCCGGCGCTGCTTCTGATAATAATGCCTTCTTATTCTTCCAGGGAGCATGGAGCGTGCTTCAGCCTAAAATTTCAGATGGCACATTCAAGATTGCTAACTCAAGCGAAGCCGAAGCTTTGAAAGATACAGCTGATCTGTCCCGTGACCAGCTAAGCAAAATTATTGGTCAGGTAACAACCAACTGGGATCCTAACGAAGCAAAGAACAAAGCGCAAACCCATTTGACAGCAGCCTCTGACGATCTGAAGGGCGATGTGGCTATTCTTGCTCCGAATGACGGAACTGCCCGTTCCATTGCAGATGTATTTGGAACTGACAGCGCAGTATCCAGCTATCTTGTGACAGGTCAGGATGCAGAGAAAGCTTCCATTCAATACGTTATTGATGAAAAGCAATCCATGACAGTATTCAAGGATGTTCGTACTCTCGTAAAAGATGCAATGGGCATGGCGATTGATATCCTTGAAGACAAAGACCCTGAGACAACTGGATCTTACGATAACGGCAAGATTGAAGTTAAAGCAAAGCAAACAGATGTAATCGTTGTCGACAAAGATAACGTAAAAAATGAACTGATCGATTCTGAATACTATAAAGCAGATGAATTTACAGGGCTTTAATCAATAAAGGACGAGAAGTAGTGATAGATGCGTCTATCACTATTTCTCCTTCTGAATAGCTGTTTGGCTAAGGGGGAGTCATAATGAGCGAAAATATTTTGGAAATGCACGGAATTTCCAAAGAGTTTACAGGTGTTAAAGCGCTCAGCAATGTCAATTTCAAGGTGGAGAAAGGTGAGATACACTGCTTAATCGGTGAAAATGGAGCGGGCAAATCCACTCTGATGAAGGTGCTCAGCGGCGTATATCCTTATGGCACATATGAGGGTGATATTGTATTTGAGGGCAGTGTGCAGCAATTCAACAAGATTAGTGACAGTGTAAAGGCAGGAATCGTCATTATCTACCAGGAGCTTGCCTTGTTTCCTGATCTCACAGTCTATGAAAATATTTTTGCGGGCAATGAAATCAAGCAAGGGGGAATCGTCGATTGGAACCGGACCATTGCTGAAGCTAAAAAAATGCTGGATAAGGTTAAGCTCGATGTGAACCCTGAGACACTCGTTAAAGACCTGAGCGTTGGAAAACAGCAGTTGGTCGAAATAGCCAAAGCTTTAAGCAAGGATGTGAAACTGCTTATCCTGGATGAACCGACTGCAGCATTGAATGAAGATGACAGCGAAAATCTGCTGGATTTGTTAGGTGAGCTGAAAAAGCAGGGAATTACCTGCATTATGATCTCCCATAAGCTGAAGGAAGTCATTTCCATTGCAGATAAGGCGACGGTGCTTCGTGATGGCCAAACCATTTGTACCCTGGACGCAGCAAAAGGTGAAATCTCTGAAAATGTCATTATCAAAAACATGGTTGGCAGGGAGATTGAAGATATTTATCCGAAGAGGCCGAACAAGACGTTTGGTGATCCTGTTCTCGAGCTTCGCAGCTGGTCTGCGTATGCTGTGCATTTGGGCAGGCAGGTTGTAAAAGATGTAAATTTTCATGTTAAAAAAGGAGAAATTGTCGGGATTGCTGGCTTGATGGGGTCAGGCAGGACAGAACTTGCCCTGAGTATTTTCGGAAATCCAAAATCTTATAAATTGCAAGGCGAGCTCCTGGTGGAGGGAGTTCCAAAGACGCTGAAGCATCCGAGTGACGCCATCAGGTCAGGGATTGCGTATGTGACGGAAGACCGAAAAGGGGACGGCCTGTTTTTAATACAGGACATTAAAAACAACATTTCTGCAGCAAATCTCAAACGGGTTGCAGTAAATGGAGTGATTAACGATAACGAAGAAGTGAAGGAAACAGCGGAATATAAAAAGTCCATGTATATCAAAGCTTCATCACTTGAACAGGTTGTCGGCAACTTAAGCGGAGGAAACCAGCAGAAAGTATCCCTGGGCAAATGGCTATTTGTCGGGCCGAAATTGCTGATTCTGGACGAGCCGACGCGTGGCATTGATGTGGGAGCTAAGTTCGAGATTTATACGATTATGAACCAATTGATTGAGGAAGGCATGAGCATCATTATGATTTCTTCGGAACTGGGTGAAGTTCTTGGGATGAGCGATCGTGTCTATGTCATGGCGGAAGGCCAAATGAAAGGTGAGCTGTCGATTGAAGAAGCCAATCAGGAAAGTATTATGCAGCTTGCTACGCAATAGGAGGTTAATCTAATGGAATTTATTAACGAAGCGAAGACGCTATTTAAAGATAATATCCGTGACTACGGCATGTACATTGCCTTATTCGTTATTATGCTCACTTTCACCATTATGACTGACGGGCTGTTTATGTCTTCACGGAATATAAGCAACATGCTTGATTCAACGGGGTACATCGCTGTCCTGGCAGTGGGGATGACGCTGGTTATCGTGATTCGCCATATTGACCTCTCAGTCGGATTTGTTGCCGGCTTTTTGGGGGCCATTGCTGCAATTCTCCTGACGGGAATGGGAGTGCCTTTTTATATCACTATTCCGGTTATTCTGGCGCTGGGTATTTTTGTCGGACTGTTCAACGGTCTTCTAGTTGCAAAATTTGGTATCCCATCCTTTGTTGCTACACTTGCAGGAATGCTGATCTTCAGAGGAGCCCTTCTTCAGGTAACAGAGAAAACAGGGACCATTATCATCAAGGATGCCGGATTTAACGCAATCGGGAACGGATTTATTCCTTCCGTTATGCAAGTGAATGGACTGCACCTGCTTACACTGATTCTGGGATTACTAGCGATATTGCTGTATATATACAGTGAAATTTCCACCCGGACAAAAAAGATCAACTATCAATTCGAGGTAGTGTCTAAAGGGATTTTTATTGTCAAATTAGTTTTCGTTTCAGCTATCATTTCCTATATTACATGGATCCTCGCAGGCTACAACGGATTTTCCTGGACAGTTGTCATCATGCTTTTAGTGGTTGTCGTCTATCATTTCCTGACAACGAAAACCGTGCTCGGAAGACATATATATGCAGTAGGAAGCAATCCGGAAGCGGCACATCTGAGCGGAATCAATGTAAATAAAATTACGTATATAGTCTTCGGTTCAATGGGGATGCTGGCAGCCCTTTCAGGTATATTATTTACCTCCCGGCTTCAGTCAGCGACTACTACTGCCGGGACATTATTTGAACTTGATGCCATTGCAGCTGCTTATGTTGGCGGGGTTTCATCAGCAGGGGGCGTGGGCAAAATCACCGGTGCTATTATTGGTGCTGTGGTCATGGCTTCTTTATCCAGCGGCATGAATCTGCTCGGAGTAGGGGTTTCCCTCCAGTATATGATCCGTGGAGGCGTACTGGCGGGTGCTGTGATCTTTGATGTCATGACTCGGAAGAAGAGAGGCTAGATTACCAGTTTCCTGCATTCATAGTTTTGAAAATGGGGCATCCGGGAAGGGTGCCTTTATGATGCAGATGGGCAGCATTCCATAAAGCGCTGATTATCCTCTTGTTAACACCAAACAATCCTCTCACTTTCTAACTCTTCTATCAGCCTTAAAAAGGTGATAGAATTAAAATTATTTAACTATTCATACTTAGAAACGGAGATACAGCCTTGCGTAAAACGGGTATTTTAATATTTTGTCTAACATGTATCGTCCTTGGTTATTTCACATTCACGCTTTATAAGAAAGCGTTTACATCCGAACGGGATCTTCCGGCAGCATCGGATGGAAAGGAAGTGAAATACCGGCTGGTTCTGATAACGCAGGAATTAGAGACCCCTTTTTGGGATAAGGCAGGTATTGCTGCACAGGAACAAGCACGGAAGGATGGGGCAAGTCTGGAAGTCTGGGGAAGCTATGGAAAGAATCAAGAGGAATTTTTAAAAAAGCTGGAGATAGCCATTCAATCAAAAGTGGACGGCATCATTGTTCAGGGTCTGGACACTCAGGAATTCAAAGATTTAGCAAAGATAAAAGCAGCTTTTTATGGAATTCCGATTATTACAGTGGCCAATGACGTGCCCAAATCTGAAAGTTTGAGAAAAACGTACGTCGGCTCTGATCAATATCTGGCCGGGCAGTTAATTGCAGAACAGCTTCTTGACGATATGGGCCATGAGGGAAAAGTCATCCTTATGGGCGACAAGCATAAAGAGTATTATCAGCAGCAGCGCCTCGATGGGATCCATGAAGTACTGAAGGATTACCCAAATATCCAGACAGTCTATGCGGAAACGACTGATGTTAGGGAGGAAATTATTGCTTCCACTCAGAACATGCTGAATCAAAACCCGGATACTGATAGTTTTGTAGCTATTAAGGCCAATATAGCCGGAGCGATGATTCATGAAATTGGCAGGCGATCACTGGTTGAACCTTATTATATTTATTCTTTTGACGATGGTCCGGATTCAATTTCTTTGCTTACTCAGGGAAAACTTGATGGAATCATCGAACAATCCCCTGAGAAAATGGGAAGCCTCAGTGCAGAACTGATTTTAAAATGGCTCAGGGATGAAGAAGTGCCGCTGAAATCTGATGGCTACCTGACCGATATCAGGATATTAAAGACGATGGAAAAGAAATGAACAAAATACATAAGAAAATCTGGACACTTACGACTGTAATTCTTTTGATCATGGCAGCCATTTGGATCACACTTACTTATTATAATCAGAAAACTCAGAATCAATATAACGATATCCTTCAGCGGTACCTTCGGATGAATGAGGTTACAAGGACAAGCCAGCAGATGATTGCAGACTTGAATAACTATTTTATCACCCCCATTCCGGAGAATTTGGACAAATTAAACACTAGCAAGGAAAAAATGATAAAGGTGAGAAGTGAAGTTTCATATCTGCGAAATTCAGAAAATGATTTCGCACTGACAAATTATATGAATCTAATTGATAGCCTGGTTGAGACAACGGACCGCTCCCTTCTTTTCTTTAAAGAAAAGGAGACAGAGGACTCGGCCAAGGAATTCTCGGAAGCAACGCGCATCTCCATGTATATATCTGAGATGACGCTGACACTGGTCGATAGTGAACTGAATACATATGAACGGTTTTACCGGGGGATCATTGAACAATCCGAAGAAATTAAAAAACTGGGGATTTGGCTCATGCTGATGATCACATGCCTTTTAATGTTCTTGACCTATGGCTTTTCCTTGAGCATCACGAAGCCTGTACAGAAGCTGACCAAGGCAGCCAATGATTTATCAAGGGGAAGATTTCATTTGCCGATAAAGGTAGATTCGAATGATGAAATTGCTTTCCTTGCGCAGACTTTTGACCGGATGCGGGTTAATATCAATAATCTGATTTCAGAAATCCAGCATAAGGCACAGCTGGAGCATGAGCTGCAGGAAAGCAAGCTGCTGCTGAAGGAAAGCCAGCTCTTGAACCTGCAAAGCCAAATTAACCCTCATTTTTTATTTAACACATTAAATACCCTTTCCAAGAAAGCCTATCTGGAAGGTTCTCTTGAAACAAGTGACTTGCTTGTAAGTGTTGCCGGCCTGCTCCGCTATAACTTAAAAAGGCTTGATAGGCCCGTGACACTTGGTGAAGAAGTGATGGTCCTGCAGCAGTACATGGATATTCAAAAAGCCAGATTTACAGATCGTCTGCATTTGAAAATGTCTATAGATGAAACGTGTCTGAATGTGGACATTCCGGGTCTCACGCTGCAGCCAATCATCGAGAATGCCGTTAATTATGCAGTCGAGCCCAGAGAAGATGGCGGGAAAATCTGGTTTCGCATTCAGGACGGAAATGACTGTGTAATTATAGAAGTGGAAGACGATGGTCCAGGAATTGAGGAATTTAAAATTAAACAGATTCTTCAAGGGCAGTTCATTCAGAAAGATGGAAATTCAACAGGCATTGGTTTTACCAATGTAGTCAGGCGTTTGCGCCTTTTTTACGGCAGTGACGATGTCATGAGCATTGAGAGCAGTGCTGCAGGCACAAAAGTAGTTATGAAAATACCGAAAGATAGGAGGGGGGCTGCATGACAAAACTTCTGATCGCGGATGATGAACAAATTGAGCGGGAAGGACTGGAAATGATTCTGCAGAAAGCCTTTCCTGGTGTTGAAATCATCCAGGCGAAAAATGGAAAGATGTCCGTTCAGCTGGCTAAAGAGTTTATGCCTGAATTAATCCTGATGGACATCCAAATGCCAGGGATGAATGGCCTGGAAGCTATAAAGCAAATCAGTGAAGAGATTCCGCATATTAAATTTATCATGATTACAGCTTTCGATACTTTCGATTATGCACGCCAGGCGATAAAGCTTGGGGTAAAGGATTATTTACTGAAGCCAAGCAAGATCACGGAAATTGAAGCAACAATTGGGAGGGTGCTTGAACAGATTGAGGAAGAGCGGAGGTTCCGTGAAATGACAAAGCTCCAGCAGGATGCGCTGCAAAGGGCTCTTCCGGTCATTGAGACAGATGTCGTGACACAGCTGCTGTTCGATCATGTCCATGAAGTTCATCTGGATATGCTGGTTGAAATGCTCGATATTCGCTCAACAGATGAACAGTTTGTCATGAGCATTCTGCTTCCTGATGGACAGGGACACCTCTATACCGCAGTCAAAGAGAAGGTCAGACAAGCAGGCAGTGCATGGGTAGGTGCACTATATGGCCGTCAGCTTCCCATCATTGTTTTTCGGGAAAAGCAGCATTCATTCCGTTTGCAGGCTATATCCATGGCCGGCGAAATTCTTTCTCTTGCAAAAAAAGGGTCATCAGAAGGCTGGTTCGTCGGGATCGGGAATGCTTGCGGTTCCCTGCAATCCATCCGTCAATCCTATCAGGAATCTCTTATTGCCACTTTGGATTCAACTCTTCCTGTTAAATACCGTTTTTATTCTGATGTGCCAGTACTTAGTGCAGGGGAGGATCTGCAACTGACCAAAGAACGGGAAAAACAGTTTTTCGATCAAGTCAGGCTTGGAAAATGGCAGCAAATCAGCTTGCGTGTAATGGAGATGATTCAGCGTTGTGAAACGGAAAGAGCAGGGGTGATTCAAGCTCAGCAGCGGGTGCTGCAAATGCTTTGGATTGCTTCACGCGTAATGAGTGAGATTGGGGTTGAAGCTCCCGCACCATTTTTTGCCTATCAAACGCAGGATTTCCGGCAGCTTCGCTCTGAAACAGATGAATTGTTAGGACAAATGAGGAAATCGTTTATGGAGCATTACGACAGGCTGGAAGCGGATACTGTCCATCAGCTGAAACAATATATAACCGAACATTCCCATGAAGATATTTCTCTTGAAGCATTGGGAAGGAAAGTGGGGTTAAGCCCGATTTATATCAGTAAAATGTTCAAGGAGAAGCTAGGGGTTAACTATATTGACTTCCTGACTGAATGCCGTATTGAAAGAGCAAAGAAGCTGATGGCAGATCAGGGGAAAAGTCTGAAGGAAATTACCTTTGAGGTGGGTTATCATGAACCGAACTATTTCAGCAAGGTTTTCAAAAAGATGTGCGGCCGCTCACCGACGGAATTCCGCAAAACCCTTCTGGGCAAAAGAGACTGATGGAAGGAAAAGGGGCAAGACAGATGGATAGGATTCAAAGGAAGCTGACTCTGGCTGCACTGTTTCTGGTTTGCCTCCTGTCAGCCTGCCAAATGGATACAGCAATCGAAAAAAATCCCGGGAAAGCAATACCTGCAGGCAAAGTGCAAGGAGAAGAGGATGGGAAGAAACCCATTAAAATCGGCTTTTCAATGGATACTTTATTGGAAGAACGCTGGCTGAAGGATCGAGATCTGTTCAAAGAGGCTATAGAAGAGCTTGGAGCGGAAGTGGAGATCATGGCTGCGAATGGGAATGATGCGGTTCAAATATCACAGGCAGAAACATTAATAAAACAAAGGGTGGACCTGCTGGTTGTTGTTCCCCATAATGCTGAAGCCACCGCTTCGATCGTCAAAAAAGCACATGAGGCAGGCATTAAGGTCATCTCATATGACCGGCTTGTGAAAAATGCTGATATCGACTTATACATATCCTTTGATAATGAAAAGGTTGGTGAGCTGCAGGCAAAGGCCATCACCAAACTGGTACCTAAAGGGAAGTATGTGTATATAGGCGGAGCAATCACTGACCATAACGCCCATTTATTCAAACGAGGAGTCTTTAACGTGCTTCAGCCTTTAATTGATAAAGGAGATATTCAGATTGTTTATGATCAGTGGTCCAGAGATTGGACACCGGCGAATGCATTTGTGAATATGGAAGAGGCTCTTAAAGCCAATCAAAATCAAATTGATGCCGTGATCGCGGCAAACGATGCAACTGCAGGCGGTGCCATCCAGGCATTGGCGGTGCAAGGGCTGGCAGGAAAAATCCCTGTAGCCGGGCAGGATGCCGAGCTTGCCGCTGCCCAGCGGATCATCAGAGGCACGCAGACGATGACAGTATACAAACCTATCGGCACACTGACCAAAGAAGCTGCTGAACTTGCGGTCAGAATAGCAAAGGGTGAACAGGTAGAAACAACCCGAAAAATTAATAATGGCAAAATTGAAGTGCCTTCAGTCCTTCTTTCGCCTATTGCTGTTGATAAACACAACATGGATAGCACCATTATTGCAGATGGGTTTCATTCCAGAGATGAAGTTTATAAGTAGGGACGCGGGGACAGACACCCACGCCGCCGACTGGGACTTGGAACCTGTCCCTGAGTCCCTATTGCCTGAACGGTTCTCTGCTGGTATGATAAATGTAATTATAATGAAATGGAGGTTTTCCTTTTGACAGCATCAATTAGACTAAGAAGCCCGCTTTTCAATCGTTAATTGAATACGTTTGAAGGCTCTGCCTATGTTCAGAGCAAAGGGATTGGTCTGTCTATTTAAGGAAACCTATATTTAACGGTATTTTTTAAAGAGGGGATGAATTTCTCCTCTTTTTTGCTGTCTTCAGAAATAGAATGTATAGAACGGATTGATCAGCTGAATATAGGCAAAGCTTGTTTTTATTAAATATAGAAATGAGTGATTAGCAATGAATACAATAAATTCTAATCTGCAGGAGAATTGGCTGAAGAATATTATTCTATTTTTAAGCAGTCAGACGATCTCGCTTTTTGGATCGTCCCTTGTTCAATACGCCATTATGTGGCATATTACGTTAACGACAGAATCCGGTTTGATGATGACTCTCTACATTATTTGCGGGTTCATTCCGACCTTCTTTTTATCACCGGTTGCGGGTGTTTGGGCAGACCGGTACAACCGGAAAATGCTGATTATTTTAGCAGATGGCCTCATTGCCTTTTCCACACTGATACTCGCCATCCTCTTCTTAATGGGATATGAGTCCATCTGGCTGCTGTTTGTCATGGCAGGAATTCGTGCCCTTGGAACAGGAATCCAGACTCCTGCTGTCGGGGCGATTCTGCCTCAGATTGTCCCGAAGGAGAAGCTGACAAAGGTGAATGGAGTAAATGGGAGCATACAGGCTGTCATTATGTTTGTTTCACCGATGGTCAGTGCCGCTTTAATTGCTATGGCATCGCTTGAGGTCATCTTCTTCATCGATGTCATCACAGCAGCGGTTGCAATTGTTACACTGATGACGTTTGTCAAAATTGCTGTGCACAAAAAAGCAGCAGCGGAACAGACAGCGAGTTACTTGAGCGACTTTAAACAAGGGCTGCAATATGTGAACAGTAATCCTTTCCTGAAGAAGTTTTTCTTGTTCTTTGCCGTATTCATCGTATTAATGGCGCCTGCGGCATTTCTGACGCCGCTGCAGGTTACCCGCACCTTTGGAGGAGATGTGTGGGAACTGACTGCCATTGAAATTGCCTTTTCAGTCGGCATGATGGCAGGGGGCGGAATTATTGCTTCCTGGGGTGGATATCCAAATAAAATTACAACCATGACCCTTGCCAGTCTCATTATGGGGATCTGCACCCTGGCACTCGGCATCGTGCCGATTTTCTGGATTTATTTATTGTTCATGGCATTCTTCGGGATTGCCATGCCAATTTTCAATACACCGGTAACCGTATTGCTTCAGGAAAAAATTGATGAGAATTATTTAGGCAGAGTGTTTGGTGTCATGGGAATGATCTCCACCTCCATGATGCCGATTGGCATGCTGATATTTGGCCCGGTTGCAGATGTCGTTGCCATCGAATGGCTTCTTGTGGGAACAGGGGCATTCATTATCCTGTTAGCTGTTATTTTAGGCCGGGATCAGGTGCTTCTGGAAGCGGGGAAGCCCGCGCTGAGTGAATCGTAAGTTTTGTGAAATGGAGCTGTCATATTGGCAGCTCTATTTTTTTGTGAAAACAGGGAACAACAGCACTGAAGGAGAATAGTTATTCGTAACGTCATTTGAGGGGAAGTAGAAAGATGAGGCAAATTATCGCACTCGGAGGAGGAGGGTTCTCCATGGAACCGGAGAATCCATTATTGGATGAATACATTTTACGTCAGTCAGGTAATGAAAAGCCTAAAGTCTGTTATGTGCCGACTGCAACAGGAGATTCCGATATTTGCATTAAATGGTTTTATGACTTTTTTGAAAAGCAGAATTGCCAGCCTTCCCATTTATCTTTATTTAAACCGCCAACAAGAGATATAGAGGGATTTATACTGGACAAAGATATCATTTATGTTGGAGGCGGAAATACGAAGAATTTATTGGCTTTATGGAAAGAATGGGGATTAGATAAGATTTTACGAAAGGCATGGGACCAAGGGATCGTATTAGCCGGCATCAGTGCGGGCTCCATTTGCTGGTTTGAAGAAGGGGTTACGGATTCTTATGGCGATAAACTGGAGCCATTAACATGCCTCGGCTTTTTGAAAGGAAGCAATTGCCCTCATTACGACGGAGAAGCGGAAAGAAGGCCTGCCTATCATGAGCTTTTGGCTTCTGATAAAATAAAGCCTGGAATTGCAGCGGATGATGGAGTGGCTATCCACTTCATTGAGGAGGAGGTCAGCCGAATCGTAAGCTCTAGACCGGATGCCAAGGCCTTTAAGGTCTATTTCGATAAAGAAGTTAAAGAGATTGAACTGAAAACCGAATATTTGGGTTCTTGAAGCGAATCAGTCTTTTGCTGTTAACTTTATTAAAATAGAAGGAAGTGCTTAAAAATGGATTTACAGACGGTTATGCAGGAACTGGAGGCTCTTGGCAAGGAACGGACCAAGAAAATATACATATCAAACGGCGCACACGAGCCGCTTTTTGGCGTTGCAACAGGTGCGATGAAACCGATAGCTAAGAAAATAAAAAGAAATCAGCCTTTGGCGGAGGAGCTATACGCCACAGGGAACTATGATGCCATGTACTTTGCAGGCGTCATTGCAGATCCTGAGGTGATGACCGAGGCGGGTTTTGATCGCTGGATGGATGCTGCTTATTTTTACATGCTGTCCGATTATGTGGTGGCCGTTACATTAGCTGAAGCAGAAATTGCACAGGATGTTGCCGACAAATGGATCGAAAGCGGGGAAGAACTGCGAATGTCAGGCGGATGGAGCTGCTATTGCTGGCTTTTGGGAAATCGTCCGGACGCTGAATTTTCCGAAGAGAAGCTGGCCAAAATGCTTGATAGAGTGAAAGACACCATCCACGATTCTCCGGAGCGTACGAAATCCGCTATGAATAACTTTGTCTATACCGTTGGTGTCTCCTATTTGCCGCTCCATGAAAAAGCGCTTTCGACTGCAAAAGCCATTGGTCCGGTCGAAATGAATCGGGAAAAGAAAAAAAGCACCTTCCTGCACGCCACAGAAAATATCCAAAAGGAAGTGGATAGGGGAAGGATTGGATTTAAACGGAAATATGTAAGATGTTAAACCTTAGGGGCCGGATGGGACAATGAACCTGTCCCATTGTGTTATAATGGGGAACTTAGGAATTATGAGTTGTGCTCATAGTGGAACGGATGCCCAGAAAGCCTCCGCCCAGCGATTAAATATGGAGGGATAAGGTAATGAATAAACGGTGGACCATCAGTAAAATCAACGAATTTGTTGAAAAGAACTCGGATAGTAAGCTGCTATCAACGGAATATCATGGGTTTTCTCAAAAACTGCTTTTTCAATGTGCATGCGGCAGCCAGTTTGAAAAAACATTTACGAAATTCAAAAATAATCACCAGCGCAAATGTGACGTTTGCCAGCCGCCTAAAGCGTCACGCTAAAGGGACACGGGGACAGGTACACTGTCCTTTTTTCAGTTCTGCATTTGGAAAATATACTTGAAAGCAGGTCTTAAAAATGAAAACAGAAAAAGAAAAAATGCTGGCCGGAGAAATGTATGATCCTGCCGATCCGGTTTTATTAAAGGAACGAGAAGAAGCAAGACGAAAGGTCAGAATGTACAATCAGACTCTGGAGACAGAAGGAGAAAAGCGGACAAATTTATTAAAGGAGCTACTTGGGTCAACCGGAGAAAACGTATATATGGAGCCTAATATCCGGTTTGATTATGGCTATAATACGCATGTAGGAGAAAACTTTTTTGCGAACTTCGACTGCACAATCTTAGATGTCTGTGAAGTTCGTTTTGGAGATAACTGCATGCTTGCACCCGGTGTACATATCTATACGGCAACGCATCCGCTCCATCCTGCTGAACGCAATTCGGGCAGGGAATATGCAAAGCCGATTACGATTGGAAACAATGTATGGATTGGGGGAAGTGCAGTCATTAATCCAGGTGTAACAATAGGGGACAATGCGGTAATCGCATCAGGTGCAGTCGTTACCAAAGATGTGCCTGATAATGTAGTAGTTGGCGGAAATCCGGCGAAAATCATTAAACAGATTGAGTTCTAGACCTTTATAAGATTCCTTGTGTAAATTCACCTAATAAGAAAAGAGTTGGAATATAGTGCTGCAGTTCATATCCCAGGAATACCCACCACATGAATAACATGATTCCTCTAAGTGAAAACTTTTATAAAAAGGCCGGAGGGAAACTCATGAGAGAAAATAAAGAAGGAATGAACAAGGTCTTTAAAAGCACCATAAATGATCAAGGTATGAAGGATGTCAGCAGTACAGAATATGGACTTGAATCAGTTGCAGAAGGCTGCGATTTTGCTGAGGGAGAAAAGGAAAAGCCTCCTGAGTGTGGCGGAATGTGATGACAAATGTTCTAAAGATTTGATGCGGGAGCGGATTTATTTTAACTATTAAAGACATAAAAAAAGGAAGCAGTCAATTAACTCTGCTCCCTGTACACTATTGATTTGTATAATTCCTGTGACTAAGGAGAAAAGGTGGTTGTCATTGGTTCTCTAGAAGCTGTGCAGATAGTTTGGCGGAATGTAGTTGAGGGGCAGTGGACGTAAAATTACTTTAATGTCAGTGGGCATTTCAAAATCCTGCTGTGCTTGTTTTAAATAATGATACATGGCTTTCCCGCCGACTGAATTGGCAGAGTGAACAGTTATTCGATCCGCAAATAACTGTTTTTGAACCATTATATGAACAAGCATAAGACCATTTCTCGATTTGCTTACTAAGTCATGGTCTAAAGACAAGTGGTCAATTTCATAGGTCTGAAGCAAAAGGATACATTCATCAATGGTCTCAACTAATACATGACCATCCGGCGCTCTCCGATAATCATCCAGAAATACGCTTATTTTCTCCATTTTTTTAATCCCCTTTCGAAGGGGTGACTAAGAAAAGTCAAGTTGACCCTAAAGTTTGATACTCATTTCATTGTAACATAGATATGTAAGCAAAGATACCGAAGAGGGATGGGACTAAAGTAATTAATATGGGATCTGTTTCCTTTTTTAGAGTTTGCATTCTGGAACGAGCTTTGGAGGCGGATCTTTGTCGGGGGAGCCGGGATTTGATGCTTGGGACATAGAATGAGGAAATCTGGGCTGCAGAGTCAGAACCTGGAGCAACTACGGACAGAGAAAGCGGAAATTGGCGGTTCAGAGTCAGAACCTGGATCAACTTCGGACAGAGAAAGCAGAAATTGGCGGTTTAGAGTCAGAACCTGGAGCAACTTCGGACGGGGAAAGTGGAAATTGGCGGTTCAGAGTCAGAACTTGGAGTAACTTCGGACAGTCAGTATATTGACAAACATTTCAAAAAATTATATGATAAAAATCCTGCCAATTTCACATTGGCCTAAGGGGACTGTGAAAAGTTCATTCTTCTTTGAAAAGGATGGGTATGATGAATAAAGAGCAATTGATGGAAAGTGCACGCAGTATGAAGGAGAGAGCTTATGCTCCCTATTCCAAATTTCCGGTTGGAGCTGCATTATTGCTGAAAGACGGCACGGTCATTAATGGTGTGAACGTGGAAAATGTTTCGTTAGGTGCAACGAATTGTGCCGAGAGAACAGCTATTTTCACTGCAATTGCTAATGGTTACAAAAAAGGTGATTTTCAAGCTATAGCTGTAGCTGGTGATACGGCAGATTTTCTTCCGCCGTGCAGCATCTGCAGGCAGGTGTTAGCTGAGTTCTGCATGCCTGATATGCCAGTTTACTTAACTAATGAGAAAAAAGATATACTGGAACTGACATTAAAAGATTTATTGCCGTACGCGTTTACGGATTTAGAGATGTAGCATAAAAAGAGGGCAAGTTTTGAGAGATATTCACTCAAAGCTTGCCCTCTTTATTTTACACGGCGGTAACCACTCTATTTCTTCCCTCTTGTTTAGCCTTGTATAATGCCTGGTCCGTTTTGTTCATTAACTCTGAAAAGCTATCCGCTGCAGCGGGAAAGCTGCTAATTCCCATGGAAACAGTGATTGGTTTTCCGGAGGGGCTTAAGGTGTATTCAGTGATTTTCCTTATCCGTTCTCCAACAGATTTCGTGATGTGAATATCGGTTTCTGGAAGGATGATTAGAAATTCTTCGCCGCCTATGCGGAAGCAAAGATCACTTGCTCTCGTTTCCCTCTTAACTAATTCAGAAAGAAATTTTAATACATCATCTCCCACTTGATGGCCAAACTGGTCGTTTACTGCTTTAAAATGGTCAATATCAAATAAAATGATGGAGTACCTATCGAGCTCCCTTATCTTTTTCTCTAAAAAACGCCGGTTATAGAAACCGGTAAGCGGATCCAGGTTCGACTCACTTTCTGCATTCGTCAGTTTGGTCTGATAAAAATCCACAGCTATTAAAATTGCACGTTTTAATTCCCTTAACTCAAAATACCAGCCGGGAATTTGCGGTGCAGGACGAGATGGTTCGGTCGTCATCTGCTTTGCGTATAAAGCTAGATTTCTGATCGGATTTACAATTTTTTTCAGCATGATCAGGGATAAGGCGAAAACAAACAGCATAAAGAGAATGGCAATCAAGCTTACTTGCCTGGCCATTTCAAAGGTTGGCTCCATTACTGACTCTTTAGGAGTCTGGGATACAATGCCCCATTTGCTTGTTGAGGTAGCTGAGGCATATCCGGCAAGCATGGCTATGCCTTTCGTATTCGTGACTTCCAGATTTCCGTTTCTTCCTTCTAAAACTTGCTGTATCACTTTGTTTTCTTTCACATTATCGTTAATTCTTTTTTTATCCGGATGATAAATAATATTACCTTCAGAATCAACCACATATACATAAGAGTTATTTTCATGCTTTGGATGCTGCCCCAGAATCTGGATGAGGCTGTTATCTTCATGTAAATAGATGGTTCCGGCAAGAAATCCCTCATACGATCCGCTTTTATCAAAAACGGGGACAGAAATAAGCATAATTAATTTTCCGGTTACACCTACATAGGGCTTTGATATTATAGGAACTTTCTTTTCGAGAGATTTTTTTGCACCGACACTAGTTAATTTTGTTCCATTTAAAGCCATATCAGGAGCAGATGCCACGACGCGGCCAGTCTTGTCAGCAAAAAATGTAGAATTGAAATAGGTAGTGGACTGCAGTATGAAATCTAACTCTTTGTGGATTTTTCGGGAATCGTTCGTCAAAAGATCTTCATTTCGTGCTTCCATCGTCAGATTTTTAATCATATTGACAAAAAGAGAATCTGTAACAGCTGCGAGTTTTTGAGCATAATATTGGTTTTCTATTAAATAATTTTTCTCCAGGTTGTTCTTGCTGACCACTACACTAGAAATGACACTCCCTGCATAGGTGCCAAGCATAGCAAAAGCCAGTAAGCCTAAAATTAGCCACTGGATGCGTAATCTGATAGGTTTTTTCATATCTTTTCACCGATAATAAAGTGCTATTATTAGTTCAAATAGCCTACTAAAATATACCATGAGATTTGTATGACTCACAACAAGAAATAAGCAATTTACGGATACTAGAAGGAATTTCCAATTATTAAAAGAATTGAAAATAAATGAATGGAAGTTGAAAATTAATATAAATATTAGTGTTAGGGGATACTGTCTGATTCTTAATCAGCTGTGAGGAGGTGCCGTTCATGATCGAAAAGGATAATAAAGTGAATAAAAAAGCGATTTGGGCAATCGGGGGTTTGCTTTTTGGCGCAGGTGTTGGTGCCATATTAGGGATCATAGCTTACAATCAGCAATGGCTGGGGTGACTGGGGAGTAAAGTGGTTCCCGTTTCTGGATAGTGCGGGAACCTTTTTTATTGATTTCTAATACTATTATATGTGTGAAATGGGGGATACCATGTCAAAGTATATTAGTATTTTCTTCTTAGGCGCGTTGGTAAGTGTCGTATTCTTTTTTATCTTTGGTTCAGTATATATGGACGGAGGCGACCCTGCAGAAGAAGCGGTATACACATTCGGAACAATCATTGTCTTATTTCTGTCTTTTGTTATTTCACAGATATATTATTTAATTGATTTGCTTAAAAAGGACCAGTAATTCACTGGACACATCGGATACTCTACTTTATTTCCTTCAAGCCCTGCCCTTCAAGAATATCTCGAATACCTTCTTCACAAACTCCATAAGACCGCCAGGAACAGGTTTCACAAACAGTTTGTATATCTGAGGGAACGGTATATTTTTGGATGTTGGACTCGATGTCCTGCCAATACAGGATTTGCCCGATTTTAAGCCCTAATTTCTCAAGAATAACGGCATCTCTTTCATAAATATCATCGTGTTCACAATGGTATTCACCTGAATTGGGATACTTTTCACAAAGGTGATCCGGCCCTTTAACAAGCTGTATCCATGTCCTGGGATTGTCTCTCAAGGTTTGATGCATACGGGTCATATTTTCCACATATTCCTGAGAGTAGCCCATTCCCCGATAGCCCAGAAGGCAAAAGAGATGATGGCCACGCAGCTTATACATAAAATCCCCCCATTGTTCGATTAGATAAATGGTTAACTAAAATGATAAATAGGTTAACATAATTATTTATATTATCATATATTTTTGCCTTATGAACAATGATTGAAAAGTGGAGAAATGGGAATATGTAATAGAATCGAATGTTAACTTTATAAATGAGCACATTGATTGTTGACGCAATTCATTTTGGTTTTTATAATCTTATCAAGTGATAGGGTTCGCTTACTTGAAAGGGATTTTGTTTATGTTACTAAATGCAAGCGATACGCATAAAAAAATTGTGAAAGCAGCACATAAGCTTTTTATGGATTTAGGGTATCGGGCGGTTTCCACAAGGAGAATTGCTGAAGCTTGCGGCATTACGCAGCCTACCCTTTATCATCATTTTTCCAATAAAAAGGCCATTTATATGGAAGTGCTTAGGACTGAACTGGTTGATATGCAGAACGCTTTAAGCAGAATTATTAAGCGCTTTGAGGGTGATATTGAAGAATGTTTATTTCAGGTCACTTATTATATTTTAATCAATAAGCCTCCTTCAATGGGCCAGATGTTTCATGATATTCAAAAAGAATTAGATCAGGAGCATCAGGGAATCGTCCGGAAATGGTGGATGGAATCTTATCAGGATCCGATTGCCTCGATCTTTGAAAAAGGGATTAAAGATCATAAGCTGCGCGATCCAGCGGAAATAGGGTCCGACCCGGTTTCATCGGCGTACCTGCTGTTAAGTCTGATTTCATCAAGGAATACTGATTACAAATTGAAAGAAAGCCTGGCGAAAGAACAAGCCAGATTTTATGTCAAAGTAATTCTTTATGGTTTATCGCAGTCTAACTGCCCGTAAAGGCCCGAAATACGAACAAAGACTAAAAACGCCACGTCCTCCCAAAAGCTGCCGCTTTCGGTCGTGCGATGTATCGCTGCCGTAGCTTTCCTTGTCCTGTGGCAACGTCTTTGTGACCCGCTTCCTCCCAAAAGCTGTCGCATTTGGTCGTGCGATGCTCATGCTGACGAAGCCTTCCTTGTCCTGTGGGCCTCAACTAACAATCAGCGGGGATAAAGCCCCCACTGATTGAATCGGCATTAACGGAATAACGATTATTAGCTTTAACAAACTGGCTTGTTAAAGTTTTTTTTTGGAAACAGTCTATCAATTGATAGGTTTGTATGGTTTTTGTATAATTTATTTATAAATTAAATATAAAGGAGATTAAAAGATGAGTTTTTTAACTAAGTTCAGTTTAAAGAATGCCGTTGCGGTCTTTATCATTTCATTTTTATTAATCACTGGCGGTATTTACTCTTTTTCAAAATTAAAAGTGGATCAATTTCCTGATATTGAATTCCCGCAGATATCCATTGAAGCGGTATACCCTGGTGCATCTCCATCTGATGTGGATAAACAGGTAGTTTCAAAGCTTGAAGATCAGCTGGATTCCATTGAGGGTGTAAAAAAGATGACCAGTTCTGCTTATGACAGCATTGGGATCATTAACCTGGAATTTCCGTTTGATACAGATCTCGATAAGGTTGAACAGAAGGTGAATTCGGTTATTGATGAAGCCGGATTGCCTGAAGAGGCTGAAGTGAAATTAAACCGGCTCTCTTTTGGATCTTTTCCCATTTATAATATTTCTTTTTTCAGCAAGGACGGGGAAAGCATAGAAGCTGTCATGAAGGATGGCGTCATTCCTGAATTAAATAAAATAGAAGGAATTAACAGCGTATCTGTTGCAGGGTTAACTGATAATCTTGTTCAAATTACGGTCGATAAAGAGAAAGCAGCAGAAGCAGGATTATCACTCAGCAGCATTAAAGAGCAGATCAATGAAAAATATCTTTCTTTCCCGGCAGGTGAGCTGACGGAAAAGGAAGAGCAAATACCGATCCGTGTAGAAGAAAATCTTGATTCTATTGCAAATCTGGAAAATCTTCAGCTTCAGCCTGCTTTTGGCGGTGCTCCAGCTGAAGGGGCCGGTGCCGGCGGAGAGCAGGGAGCCCGGCAATCTGCTGATATTTTGCTGAAAGATATTGCAGACATTGAGCCAATAACAGATAAAAGTGAATTAGCCCGTTATAATCTGAAAGAATCTTTATCCATGGCGATCACGAAAAAGCAGGAAGCCAACACTGTTGAAGTGGCAGACAAGGTGACGAGTGTACTGGAAAAATACAATGATCAGCTCGACTACGAGATTGGCATCGACTCTGCCAAGGATATTGAAAAGTCTGTCAGCACATTAGTCAAAGAAGGGCTGTTAGGGGCACTATTTGCGTCCATTGCCGTTCTGGTTTTCCTTCGCAATGCCAGAGCGACCATTATCGCAGTCGTTTCCATTCCTTTGTCCATTCTGATTGCAGCGATTTTTCTAAACCAAATGGACATCTCATTAAACATCATGACACTGGGCGGAATGGCTGTAGCTGTAGGGCGTGTGGTGGATGACAGTATTGTCGTCATTGAAAATATCTTCAGGCGGGTCCGCAAATCCAATGAGGGAATGTCCGATAAAATTATTCTGGAATCCACCAAAGAAATATTAAAGGCGATCACCTCATCAACATTAACGACCGTTGTGGTTTTCCTTCCAATCGGCTTTGTTGGCGGGATAACAGGGAAATTCTTTTTGCCTTTTGCTTTAACGATTGTGTTCTCACTGTTAGCATCGCTGCTGGTTTCCATCACGATTGTGCCGATCCTGGCAAAATTTTCGTTCAAGAAAGTGCCGGCTGAAGAAAAAGAGGGAGCCCTTCAGAGGTTTTATGGCCGTTTAATTGAAAAATCGCTCAATCATAAGTTTATTATCTTATTTATTTCTTTCGTATTGCTTGTTGGCTCATTTGCGGTTGTGCCTTCATTAGGATTTACATTTATTCCTAATGAACAGTCGAAAACGCTGACAGCATCGATTGAATTGCCATCATCCGCTTCCCTGGAAAAAACAAATACCATCTCACTGAAGGTGGAAGAGATGCTGGATGAGCAGAAAGAAGCGGCGGATGTTACAGCCGCTATAGGAGCCCGGGATTTTGCCACAGGACTTCGGCTTGAAAACAAAGCAAGCTATTTTGTTAACTTAAAAGATAATGTAAATGTGGAGAAAACGATCAAATCAATTGAAAGTAAAATAGAAGATATCTCAGATGAGGAAAACGCTGATTTGAAGATTAGTGTTCAGGAGCTGGAAACAGGCGGGCCTCCTTCGAATAATAATGTGGATATTGACTTGTTTTCCAATGATTTAGAGGCATTGCAGAAGGCTTCCAAGCAAGTGGAAGAGTATATGAAGGGAAATAAAAACCTGAAATATATTACGAATAATTTCAGCGAAAAGCAAAAGCAATTTTTAGTGGAAATAGATTCTGAGAAAGCTAGTGAATATGGTTTGTCAGGATTCCAGATTCTTGGAACTGTCAGCGATCAGACGAAGCCTGTGAATGTCGGGACGCTGCTGCTGGATGATAAGGAGCAGGAGGTTCAGCTGTCCTTTGATAAAGAGCTCGGGTCAAAAGATGAACTGGAGGAGGTCACCCTATTCTCTCAAAGAGGGCCAGTCCCGCTTTCGGAAGTCGCTGAAGTTAAGGAAATGGATACCTTCACATCGATTCAGAAGCTGGACAGCAAGGTTTATGCCCGTGTTTCAGGCCAGGTAAAGGGAAATGATGTGCAGGCAGTATCATCAGAGATCAAGGCGGGAGTCGAAAAGCTTGATCTTCCGGATGGAGTGTCCTTAACGAGCGGTGGTGGCAATGATGAAACAGTGGAGATTTTCCAATCACTTGGGATTTCCATTCTTGTGGCAATCGGGCTTGTGTATTTAACCATGCTGATTACCTTTGGTAAAGCCCGTATTCCATTTATTATCCTTTCATCACTCATATTTGTTCCGATAGGTTCGCTTGTATCACTTTACCTTATTAATGAGCCTCTTTCTGTAAGTGTAATGATTGGCTTCCTGATGCTGATTGGAATTGTCACAACGAATGCGATTGTGCTTGTCGACCGGATCGGGCAGAACAGAACGAAAGGTTTGCCTATTAGAGAGTCGTTAGTTGAAGCTGGGAAAACAAGGCTACGACCAATTTTAATGACAGCATTTGCGACCATTGCCGCATTGATCCCGCTGGCATTGACCACCTCATCAGGAACCCTTATTTCAAAGGGTCTTGCGGTAACGGTTATTGGCGGTTTAACATCATCCACACTGCTGACATTAATTATTGTTCCTGTTGTGTATGAATTATTTTTCCTGAAGACGTCTAAGATAGAGAGAAGAGCTGAGGGGAAATAGGATGGAGGGGAACACTCCATCAGGAATTTATTTCTGCCTGTATTGAATTACTCATCACAAGTTGGTATATTAACATATATATGTAATCAATGATGTGATCAAGTAAATAAGGATTGTGAAACAGAAAATATAGCCTGGGCTGAGAGCTATATCACCCCTCCTTATTGAAACCTGCCACGGAGATGTTAGGAAAAAGCTAACCGGGTCGTTTCGTTATTAACGATTAGAGGGCTTTAGATTTTGTAAAAGCCGAACTAAGGTGGTACCGCGTCTATTAGCATAAAGACGTCCTTTTGAAGGACTCTTTATGCTTTTTTTATTCTTAAAAATATTTTCAGGAGGAAAACAAGATGTCTCAAAACACCAACAACTTTACAAAATGGTATCTGGATACGATACAAAAAGCAGATTTATTTGATTACACCCCTGTTCGCGGGTGTATCGCCTTTAAGCCTGATGGCTATGAAATTTGGGAGCATATTCAGGCTGAGATGGATAAGCGTTTTAAGGAAACCGGCCACCGCAATGCCTATTTCCCGATGCTGATTCCGGAGAACTTTTTTCAAAAGGAAAAGGATCATATTGAAGGATTTTCGCCGGAGCTTCCATGGATCACAGAAGCGGCAGGAGAGAAGCTTGAGGAGCGTCTGGCACTTCGCCCAACTTCTGAAACAATGATTGGACATTTGTATTCCGATTGGATTAAAAGCTACCGGGATCTGCCGGTCTTAATCAATCAATGGGCGAATGTATTCCGCTGGGAGAAGAAAACTCTTCCTTTCATCCGCACATCAGAATTTTTATGGCAGGAAGGCCATACAGCGCATGTGGACGAAGAAGATGCGCGCAAGGAAACAATGCAGATGCTGGAAATCTATAAAGAAGTGGTAGAAGGCTTGCTTGCGATTCCGGTTTATGATGGGCAAAAAACACCATCCGAGCGCTTTGCCGGTGCAGTTGATACATTCTCCATTGAAGCGATGATGAAGGATGGAAAAGCGGTACAGGCGGGAACTTCCCATTACTTGGGCACAAAGTTTGCGGAAGCTTTTGATATCAAATATTTGAACAAAGAAAATAAACATACTTTTGTCCATACAACATCATGGGGTACATCCACACGGTTAATCGGCTCTGTCATCATGGTTCATGGTGATGAACAAGGCCTTGTTCTCCCTCCAAGAGTAGCACCGACTCAAGTCGTGCTGATTCCAGTCGGACCATGGAAAAAGAACCCTGCGATTATGGAGAAATTAGATGAAGTGTTTGCTGCATTGAAGGCAGAAGGAATCCGCGTACGCCTTGATGATTCCGATCAATCACCAGGCTATAAATTTAATGAGTGGGAGCTAAAAGGCGTGCCTGTCCGCATAGAGCTTGGACCTCGTGATTTAGACCAAAATCAATGCTTAATGAAGGCGCGTGATCTTGGGGATAAAGTGGCCGTACCGCTTGATTCGATTATTGAAAGCATCAAAAAAGAGCTTGAAACGATGCAGACTCGTCTTTTAGAAAAAGCAAAAGAATTCCGCGCTGAGAATTCGCACACACATATCGATACTATCGAGCAATTAGAACAGCACATTGCCCAATCTGAACAAAATGATGCCATCCCAGGCTGGATCTTAGCCGGATGGTGCGGTGAAGATGCATGTGAAGAAAGTGTAAAAGAAAAAACGAAATTCACGACACGGAACATCCCGTTCAACCCGCCGTCCACCAAGGATACTTGCATCCATTGTGGAAAAGAAGCGAAGCATACGGTTTGGTTTGCCCGGGCTTATTAATCTGGGAATGTGGAATATTGATCTTAGGCCGCCTCACTCAGGCGGCCTTTTTCTTATGGTTTCAAAAGCATTATGGATTAACAATATTAAATTTTTTTCTTTAGATATTCTGTTATAATTAAATATATCTAAAAATTTAGATAAATAATTGACTCCATTTTAGGATACAGATATTATGACAAACAAATATACTGGCGAAAAAAACATAGAGGAATATATCCGAAAAATTTTAAAGGTGTTGAAAGGGGAAAACGATTTGAATCAAACCTTATTAATTATTGATGCCCAGCAGGAGTTAATCGATGGGAACCTGGAAGAAACGGCTATTTTTAATAAAGAGCGCCTTATTGGGAATATCAATTTAGTGATTGAAAAAGCAAAACAATCAGGTGTTCCAGTTGTCGTTGTAAGGGATTTAGATGTTGCGGAAGGAAAAGGGAAAGGATTTCAGGTTCATGAAGATATTAAAGTGCCTGCAGAATCAAAGTATTTTGATAAAACGGCAACCAATTCTTTTCATGGAACAGGACTGCTGGATCACCTTAAATCCCAAACGGTCAAGCATGTTGTGATAATGGGATGCAAAACCCAGCACTGTATAGACAGTGCAGTTAGAACCGCAACGATTAGCGGATTGGATGTCACATTAGTAGGTGATGGACATTCAACAACGGACAGCAATGCTTTATGTGCAGAGCAAATTATTAAGCATCATAATGAAACGCTTCACGGCCATTACAATGTGGAACACTTTTCAGTTGTCAGAAATGCAGAGGAAGATCTGTTCCATCCGATACATGATTCTTATAGGTAAAGTGAAATGATAATTAGCATTAACAATAGAGTCCCAATTTCATATTAGAAATTGGGACGTTTAGGTGAGAACTTCAAAAACCTATATCCCTAAAGTAGGAGCGTGAAGGAATCTTTCGAAAAATCAAGGTTCCTATCCCCGGACTTTCTCCCCTTTTTTCGCTTTTAGTATCCAGTCTATGAATTGTTCCCGATCGCATAAGAGGGTATTGTTTGCTTTAGCATATTCAATTGCTTGCGGGGTGAAACGCTCGTTTGTGATAACCCAACATTCACCAGCCTCATAAATATCCAATTGTTTTAAAGTTTTCTGAACAAGGCGAATTCCTATCTCTCTTTTATGGCTTTTGACTTTTACAATCGCTTGATTGCCTGTTGGATGGGTCAGTAAAAAACTTATATCCGGATTTTCATCATCCGGCTTTGTTATTGTATACCCTAATTTAGTTAAAAGGGGGATGGTGAAATCCTCTAATTGCTCATCCGAAAGTTTGCTGATTTTCCAGATTTCCGAATCCACTTCCCTTTTCTGAATTCGGCGGAACCAAAACAATCCGTAAAGAAGATAAAAAATTACTCCTCCCAAAAAAGCCATAATCGCATTTTCCCAATTGTTCGTTTTTATAAATACAATTATCGGCACCAGAATGATTATAATCCAAAGTAAATTATGATAACGATAGTTCAAGCTAATCCACATCCTCCATTTTAAATCTGCTAATCTTGTTATAACATATGGGATAAACAAAATTGGAAGAATAGGAGAAAAATTTCTGGGTAAAATTTACAATAACGAACATGTGTTTTATAATATCATTATCAGAATGGGGAGGTAGAATACTTGAGGCCGGAACTAAAAAGGGATTTGGATGTGCAAGCTTTCCACAGCTTTTATTGGTTGAAAAAAGAGCTGCAAAATTTTTGCAGAGAAAACGGAATGAGTGCTGCTGGATCTAAAATGGAAATTACGGATCGAATAGCTGCATTTCTTCAAACAGGAGAAATAAAAAAACCGGTAAAGAAAAAAAGTCTTCTGGCTAAAGAAGTAAAATTATTAGAATTAACTTTAGATACCGTTATTACAGAAAACCACCGTTGCAGTCAGAATGTAAGAGTTTTCTTCAAATCGGTTATTCCTAGATTTCATTTCTCGACTTATATTCAAAATTATTTTAAAGAAAATACCGGAAAAACATATCGTGATGTTGTTCATGCTTGGCACGAAGAGGAAGAAAGGAAAAAAGACCCTTCTTATACGAAACAAATAGGCTCTCAATTTGAATATAATCAGTTCATCAGAGATTATTTTGCAGACCCGAAAAACAAAGGCAATAATCGTGAAAACGCCATAAAAGCCTGGAATGAATTAAAAAAACAGCCTGGCAGCAATAGATACAGAGGCTAGTCT
Organism: Cytobacillus sp. SAFR-174; assembly: GCF_051964675.1. Classification (NCBI taxonomy): domain Bacteria; kingdom Bacillati; phylum Bacillota; class Bacilli; order Caryophanales; family Bacillaceae; genus Cytobacillus; species Cytobacillus sp. SAFR-174. The sequence goes on from NZ_JBQCMZ010000011.1 coordinate 85,632, forward strand.
TTGTGAGGCAACCCTAATTGTGAATCCATGTAAGTTTCATAAGGGAGGTTCTTGAATGAAGATTCGACTTACTGCATTTAGCGATGATTGGGCCCTAATGTATCAAAATGAAGTTCAATTTTTAAAATCCATCTTTAAGGATGAAATCATTAAGTGTGAACATTTTGGGAGCACTTCAGTCCGGGGGATGAAGGCAAAGCCTGTAATCGATATGATGTGTATTGTGAGAAACATCGAGAAGATAGATGAATTTACTGAAAAGATGAAGAAGCTTGGATACGAATCTGCAGGGGAATGGGGCATTACAGAGAGAAGATTATTTCGTAAAGGCGGGGAAAATCGAACTCATCATATACATTTCTATCAATCTGATAACCCCCAAATAGAACGGCATCTTATCTTTAGAGACTATCTGCGGACCCATCCTGATGAAGCGGAAAGGTATACGAATTTTAAGGAAGAATTGGCACAAAGGTTTGATGACACGACTGATTATAGCCAGGCGAAAAAGGTGTTTGTGAAAGAGATGGAGCAAAAGGCGCTTGATTGGTTTGCAGGTGTAAGAGACTTCACTGCCGATAAATAGCGGTTTACTTACATTCCTTTTCCAGTAGGCATTGGCGGGAGGTTCTCTGGAGCCTGGAGAGACATTGGAAGAGGTGGCTAAGAGAGAGCTGTTTGAAGAAACTGGGTTAACAGCAAATGAACTGATGTTGTTTAATATCTATTCAGGAGAAGAATTTTACTATAAATATCCTCACGGTGATGAAGTGTATAATGTCATTACAGCCTATATCTGCAGCAACTATGATGGAGAACTTACAGTGGATACCGAAGAGGTAAAAGATTTACGTTTTTTTCATGTCCATGAGATTCCCTCGAATATAAGTCCTCCAGATCGTAAAGTGATTAAGGATTATATTAATTCAATTTAGAAAGGAGTTCCGAAGAGGAGCTCCCTTTTTTCTTCATTGGTCCTCATAAAAAATTAAAAATTGAAACAATTTAAGATTTCAGCCGTATAGTTAGTAATAAAGGAGGTTTGGTGTGTTGAAGCATCTAACTATCGGGATCGTTTTCTCAATAACTGGTGTATTATTATCACTTGGTTTTTGGGAATTAAGTAAGGCTTACTTAGTGACAGGAGCCATTGGATTATTTTTTATAGCCATCTCTGTTCTTATGTCAGGTTCTATAGCTGGTCCCCATCGGATGAGGGCAGGCTTGGAAGCACAAGATTCTCCTGACGAAAGACGAAAGCGGAAAAGAACAAGCATCGGCTCAGTTTTAATTGGCCTGCCAAATATTATGATTGCGCTGCTTCTGTATCTTTTCTTAAGCTAAAGTTTAACTATAAAGGCGGCCTTTCAAACCAGGGGAGTGAACCTATGTGGTGGTTAGTGATTTTTATTGCTGGAATTATACTATTTGCTATATTTATTGATTGGAGACGCAGGAAAAATAATAATAACCCTCTTACCCCAACAAATCCGAACACAAAGCCAGGGGAAAGTTCAAATTATTTAATGGGAGATAATAAGGACACAGGAGGATTTCAATAATTTCATAAACTAATTGTTCGTGGCTCCAGTTAACTGCAGTTGAAAAAGCAAGTCAAGAAAAGTTTAGGGGTGAATTTATGGAGAAAATCATAGTGAAAACAGGAATCTATTCATTTATTGTTTCCTTTTTCTTATTGGTCGCCTTTATGAAGCGAATCGAAAGTACAAAAGATGTTGATGGTATGACTTCAAGTATTATCACACCATTTCCTGAGTTCTTTTTTACTATTTTTCGATATTCTGTAATCACTTCCATTATTGCCGTTATCATTGCAATTCTTTATTTGTTTTCAATGAGGGAAAATGATTAACAAACGAAGCTGCCAATCCAGGGCGGCTTCTTCTTTTTAAACAAATAGGTCTTTGAAGAGGCAAATAGGATGGGGTTCAAAGGAAGGTGCCTTTTCAAAATAAATGAAACTTATATCCGACTCATTCGTCTTAGCATTAAAGTGATAATGGGGTGGGGAGTGTGTGAGAAAGATCAGGGATGATGATTCATTAGAAGATCGTGAAGTTTGGCTTGAGATGATTATGGGTGATTACGGTGAACGGCTCACAAAGCTTGCTTATAACTATTTGAAGGATTGGAAGCTGGCGGAAGATATTGTTCAGGATGTATTCATCACATGTTACCAAAATTATGACAAAATCGATGAAGTGACCTCGTTTAAATCATGGATTTATCGATTGGCTATTAATAGATCAAAGGATGTCCTGAAGAGTCATGCGTTTCGGAAAGTGGTTCTGAATTCGAGCCTGTTTTCTTTATTTTCATCAAAGGAATTGCCGCCGGAAAAGGAACTGCTGAAGCGCAGCGAGGAAGAATTTCTTTCCTTGTGTGTTTTGTCTTTGCCTGTGAAGTACCGGGAAGTTGTTACTCTCTATTATTATGAAGAATGTACGATTGAAGAGATCCAGGGACTAATAGGAGTAAACCAAAATACGATTAAAACGAGATTGAGCAGAGGCAGGAGGAAGCTGAAAAAAATGATGGAGAGGCGGGGATATAATGGAGAGCAAGCTTAGGCAGCTGCGGCGGGCCATGGACTCGACAACTCACAAGGGCGAGCACTTTACGGAATTTCAAAAAATAAATATTAGAAAAGCGCTCCATTCCGATAGAAGAGAGATGCCAACAAAAAAGCCTCATAAATTCGTTATATTAGTCATATCCACTTTTGCCATCTGCCTCTTAGCTTTCTTAGTTTCAACTGAGACATGGGTCAGGCAGGATCAAAACCAGATACATGGCGGTACAGCTGGTGAATGGAACATCCGGCATGAATATAAGGTGAATCAAAAGATGAGATTCAGCATATTACCCGATCCTTATCTGAAAGCTGGAACGCCTTATGGCTATATCTTTAGTTTCCAGGAGCCTTTTAACACGTATAAAGGAAAAGAGCTTTCCATTTCTGCCTTTCATAAAGAAACTAGTGAAAGAATACAAGTCTTACCTCAGCAACAAATAATAGCACCTTCTCCCGGGTACCAAAGTTTGCAGCGGTTCACGACGACATTCACCCTTCCTTACGAAGGCCTGTGGAAGTTTGAAGTGTACCTGGATGGCATATCCTATGGGGATGTAGTGGTCAGTGTGGCAGAAAAAGCTAAGGATGACCCTATTACACTGCCTCAGGATATACCTGATTTTGTTCAGGTGAGCGATTTTGACACTATTGATTGGAAGAGAAAAGCTGTGGAGTTCGGCAGCAGGGGCATAATTGGAAATGAAAACAAGTCCGGGGTGATTGGCGCTGGCATGCCCAGTTTAAACGGCCAAAAGTGGATGTGGCATTTGTGGGGCGTTGAGAATGTTGATCTGACAATCGTTGGCTTTCATAAAGAATCGCAGACAGTTCATCCCATTTTAACAAATGGAATGGGATGGACCATTCACGCTTATGGTCCAAACAACGGGGCGGATGCCCATACACCATCTTCTGTTAAGATTCCTAAAAAGGGAGAATGGGCTATTTTGCTTTATGTGGATGGGGAGTTATTTGATGAATTGATTTTTGATATAAGAGAATGAAGAAGCAAATAGAAAGCTATCTCTGGATAATGATAGAGATAGCTTTTGTTTGAACTCTGGCCTCTTATTCTGAAAAAGCTTTTGAATAATGAACAACCCCGGCAACATTTTTAAGAGCATTCTCTGTTAACTCCAGAGCCATGAATATTTCGTCAGGCACTTCAAAAGGGGCATGAATATTCCAAAGACTGGCTGGCTTAAAGCCGAACTTTGGATAGTAATTTTTATGGCCTAAAACGATTACGGAATGATAACCGATTTCTTTGGCCTTGTTAAGTACAGTACGTATCAATTGGCTCCCGATGCCTTTCCCCTGATAACCGGGACGAACAGAAAGTGGGGCAAGTGCAAGAGAATCTCCCGCTTTCTCACCATCCGATATTTTGATTTTAGATAAAAGAATATGGCCCACAATCTCTTTAGATTGAGTTAACGCCACTAAAGAAAGCTCTGGAATAAAAGCATCTGATTTTCTGAGCCTTTTGACAAGAAAATGTTCTGTTTTGTCGCTGTATTCTTCATGTAAAAAAGCCTCTTTTACCATTTCTTCAGTCGAATCATAGTCTGCAGGGAGTTCTTGCCGAATTAAGATATCCATTTGTAGTCTCCTGTTCTTTAAGTGATGATAAAGTTTCAATATAAATGGCACTTTCTCATGGAGAAAGTGTTACTTCACCAGCTCTAAACATAAGTTCAACAAACAAAAACCTCCAATTTGGGATGATTTCATTTTATTTACATATGCTGCAGCGGTCAACTGTATCAGGAACTTGTGAATAGTCAGGAATAGTCTGAAAGGAGAAATTACGTTTTTATTGAATATGTTAGTAACGAGCTTATTAAAGAGGTGATATCTGTGCTTTTTCATTATCATTATTGGACTCCACACGTGGAAGAAACAGAAAGGTTTTACGTGAATGCAGGCTTTCAGATATATCAGCGTATCGGTAAATACCTGGGGGGATTCCAGAACTTTGATCCTCCCTTAGTATGGGATAACTTTCGGACGAAGAATATTATTTTTCGTATTATCGAAGCAAGAAAAGGGAGCGTAAATATCACATTTGGATATGGAAAGAAGAGTAAATTTGACCATATAGGTTTTTTGGTATCTGAAAAAGAACAAGAGCTTATCTGTCAGAATGCAGATAATATGAATTGGATTGTGGACAAGGGGGAAAGAAGAACGTTTATTACAACCCCTTATTCTTTTAGGATAGAACTCCAAACAAACAAAGAAATAGTAGATTCGGTGACTGATAACCTAAAAATAGAAGAATTAAGATTAGAAACAAGAAAAGAAGGGCTAGAAAATGACTTATCCATTTTGTTCGGTAAGCCTATCAGTTCAATTAAATCGGTGTTTGGTGAAACAGTTACAATTAATGAAGCAGTTATAAAGGACCTCTCTTCGAAGATATTAGTGGACCCTAATGGTGTAAGGATTGTGAATTGAATTTGTTTTTCTAAATGAGGAGAGCTTATGAAATTATATTGGTTATTGGTGTTATGTTTCTTATGCATTTGGATTATGGTATCTGTCTTTTTTCCTGAACCAAGTTGGTGGTCTATTTTTTCATCGGAGCGATCAACGCACACCTCTCTGATGAAACAGCTTTCAATTAATAAAATCTTTTTTATCACGATCATTTGTTTTGGTTTAGCATACCTTTACAGCGTATATTTCAAAGAGGCAGATAAAAATTTTTTATGTGAGTAAGGTCAGCTGCAGGGATGATGCCTGATAAGTCTCTACGTTGGCAATTCTTGAACATTCTGTGAATATGGCGAAAATATAACCTGTTTTTAGTACCAGGTATTATATTTATCACTATTCAATCGCCCTCATTCGCTCAATAATGGAGAAGAAATAAATTGGCGATGAAATGAGGTAGTTCTTTTGAAATTTCCACAATTAAAAATCGGTCATATGACGCCTGAGTTTCCCATCATGCAGGGTGGAATGGGCGTTGGTATTTCGTTAAGCGGCCTGGCATCAGCTGTTGCGAATGCCGGGGGGATTGGAATTATTTCAGGGACAGGAATTAGCATAGAAGAGTTAAGGCTGCATATACGAAAGGCCAGGGCAGCTATCAAGGGTGAGGGCTATATTGGGGTGAATGTTCTATTTGCCATGAATGATTTTGCTGAAAAAATGAAGGCCGCTATAGAGGAAAAGGTGGATTTCATTATTTCAGGTGCAGGAATATCAAGGGATATGTACAATTGGGGCAAAGAATCCGGCACACCGGTGATTTCGATTGTGTCATCTGCAAGGCTTGCCAAAATGTCAGAGCGGCTGGGTGCTTCTGCGGTTGTCGTAGAGGGCAATGAGGCAGGAGGGCATTTAGGGACCGAAAGACCGTTATTCGATATTTTACCGGAAGTGGTGCAAGCTGTTAAGATTCCTGTCATAGCTGCAGGGGGAATCCTGACAGGAAAAGATATTGCGCATGCCATTCGTGTCGGGGCTTCCGGTGTTCAAATGGGAACCAGATTTGTCGCAAGTCACGAATGTGATGCCCCCCTATCCTTCAAGGAAAAATATGTACATGCCAAACAGGAAGATATCGTTATGGTGAAAACCACCGTAGGTTTGGAGGGGCGTGCCATTAAGAATAACTTTACTGAACAAATATCTGACAATAAAAAGGTGAAAATCAAGAAGTGCATCGATTGTCTGAAAAACTGCTCCTACCGCTTTTGTACATTGGATTCTCTGGTCACATCCATGGAGGGGGACTGTGAGAATGGTCTCGTATTTGCGGGGGCAAGAGTCCATGAAATTAACGAAATTTTGCCTGTTCAGACGATCATTCATAATATCAAAAGAGAATATGAAGCTTGTGTTTAATGTCAAGATGGTTCATTGCTTCACGTCCGGCTGCCAATTAGGCGGCTCTTTTTGGATTTAAAAAGGGTGTTTTGAGACTGGAGGAATAATTCATATTAATATAGAATACCTTTTGATGGAATATAGCGGGTGAAGAAATATGGAGAATAAGCGACATAGTTATGATAGAAATTCAAATTCTTTAATCATCGTAATCCACGAAATATATGGAATAAATCAACATATAAAGAGTTTTTGCGAATTATTAATAAAGCAGAATTTTGAAGTGATATGCCCCAATTTACTAGAGCGAGAGATGCCTTTTGATTATTCTCAAGGGGAAGCCGCTTATCGTCACTTTATGGAACATGTCGGTTTCGATATAGCGGCACGTAAAATCAAAGATTTATTATTGGATGTTAAAGATGAATACGAAACAATAGTAATCATTGGATTTAGTATAGGTGCCACTGTTGCCTGGCTATGCAGTGAGGAAGATTGTGTTGATGGAATAGTTGGATATTACGGTTCAAGGATTAGGGACTATTTAGAGCTAACACCCCGGAGTCCTGCCATGCTATTTTTTCCACAGGAAGAGCAGTCTTTTAATGTTGATGAGTTAGTATTGGCTTTGGAAAAAAAGAAAATTAAAGCATATAAATTTACTGGGAAACACGGATTCAGTGATCCTTATTCCTCTAAGTATGATGCAAAATCAGAACAAGAAGCCTTTAGCAAAATGCTGAATTTTTTATTGCATACTGATTGAGGTAGTATGAAGCACTAACGGTGACTGTTATCACCGAGGAATTTTAATAAAAGTTTACAAGCGCGTTCAATATACTTAATACTAAGATGCTAATTTAGATGTAGCGGGGATAGCATGTGTGGCTATCATGGCATTTGGCGCAGGTGGAGCCAAATGCTTTTTTGTTTTATACAGGGAATACTTAACTATTTACAAAAATTATCTTGGGATAATATAATGATTTAGTGTTCTATGCTTAATCTTATTTTAAGAACGGGGGACCCATTATTTACGGCGGAGTTTCCGCACGGGGTGAATCCGAAAGATGGAAGGGCTTACTGTTTCCACAGTCCTAACCCGAAAGCTAACCTCGTCAGCGTTTAAGGAAACATAAGAGAATATGAATCAGGGTGAATTGACAATTGTCGATTTTCTTTTTTTTGAGATCAGCTTTGTTTCCCTTGCCTGAGCAGCACGTTAAAACTAAACAAGAAGGTAGGGTAATTGATGAAAAGAATTAAATTAAGTTTAGCCACTCAAATTTTTATCGGTCTTGTCCTGGGGATTGTGGTTGGCGGTATCTTTTACGGTAATGAAGCAGCGCAAAGTGCCTTACAGCCATTTGGCGATCTGTTCATTCGTTTAATTAAAATGATTGTGGTTCCTATTGTATTATCAACGATAATCGTTGCCATTGCTGGTGTAGGTGATTTAAAATCCGTGGGTAAGCTTGGCGGTAAATCATTGACCTACTTTATCGGCATGACATTGGTTGCCATTGTGGTTGGCTTAATCGCCGGGAATGTATTTCAGCCAGGTGCCGGCCTGAATATGGACAGCCTGCAGCAAAGTGATATCTCAAGCTATGTCGAAACCAATAAAGAGCAGGAAGGCAAGTCGGTAGCGGATACATTCTTGCATATTGTGCCTACTAATCCGGTACAAGCCATGGTTGAAGGCGATATGCTGGCGATTATCTTCTTTGCGGTTGTATTTGGACTCGGAATTGCAGCAATTGGAGATGTCGGAAAGCCAGTTCTGAGGTTTTTTGAAGGTACGGCCAAGGCGATGTTCTATGTAACGAACCTGTTTATGAAGTATGCGCCGATCGGGGTATTTGCCTTAATTGGTGTTACGATTTCCAAGTATGGCTTCGCCTCACTGATTCCATTAGGCAAGCTGGCGCTTACTGTATATGGATCCATGATTTTCTTTGTTCTTGTTGTTCTGGGAGTTATGGCCAAAATTGTCGGGTTCAGCATCTTTAAATTATTGAAGATGATCAAAGAGGAATTGATTTTGGCATTTTCAACAGCAAGCTCGGAAACAGTTCTTCCAAGAATTATGGATAAAATGGAGAAAGCGGGAAGCCCGAAACATATTTCTTCATTCGTTATTCCGACAGGCTACTCTTTTAACCTGGACGGATCTGTTTTATATCAGGCGATTGCCTCTTTATTTATTGCCCAGATGTTTGGGATTGAATTGAGTATCGGACAGCAAATTACACTAATGTTAGTGCTGATGGTTACATCGAAAGGAATGGCGGGTGTACCTGGTGTATCCTTTGTTGTGCTGCTGGCGACATTCAGCACCATTGGATTGCCTGCAGAAGGCCTTGCCTTTATTGCCGGCATCGACCGTATCCTTGACATGGGACGCACAGCGGTTAATGTGGTGGGGAACTCACTGGCGGCGATTGTTATTGCGAAGTGGGAAGGGCAATTTAACCCTCCAGCTGAAGAAAGATTTGAACAACAAGCTTCATAATAATAGATTTGGAAACACTAACAAATGGCATCGTTTGTTAGTGTTTTTTTGTGGAGCCAGATAGTTCAGGTTCAGACACAGGAAGGGAAAATCATCAGGTCTGAGTCCGAAGTTGGTTCAAGTTCAGACACAGGAAGGGAAAACGTCGGGTCTGAGTCCGAAGTTGGTGCAGGTTTGGACACAGGAAGGGGAAATCATCGGGTCTGAGTCCGAAGTTGGTGCAGGTTCGGACACAGTAAGGGGAAAACGTCGGGTCTGAGTCCGAAGTTGGTTCAAGTTCAGACACAGAAAGGGGAAAACGTCGGGTTTGAGTCGGAAGTAGGTGCAGGTTCAGACACAGGAAGGGAAAATCATCAGGTCTGAGTCCGAAGTTGGTGCAGGTTCGGACACAGGAAGGGGAAATCATCAGGCTTGAGTCCGAAGCCAGTTTCAGGAAGGTTAACCCGGCGCCTGCTTTTATCATCTGCCCTTTAGGGTCATAATTATATTATAATGAAGAAAAAAGGAGGTACTCATATGACACTGGGAAGTAAGGCGCTGTCACCAGAACAGCGGGATGAATTGCTGCAAACATTGAAGGCCCGTTTTGAGAAGAATACGCACAGGCATGAAGGGCTGTTATGGGCAGATGTACAAGCTAAGCTTGAGGCTAATCCTGAGAAATTATGGTCGCTGAATGAAATGGAAGAAACGGCCGGCGAACCGGATGTTGCCGGGTATGATGAAGAGACGGGCGAATACATATTTTATGATTGTGCAGCAGAAAGTCCTAAGGGCCGCAGAAGTTTTTGCTACGATCGTGAAGCGCTGGAGGCAAGGAAAAAACATAAGCCGGAAAACAGTGTGATGGATATGGCAGCTGCCATGGGCGTTGAGCTTTTAACGGAAGAGCAATACCGGGAGCTCCAGGAGCTTGAAGCTTTTGATAAGAAAACATCGAGCTGGGTGCAGACACCCCCTCATATCAGAAAACTTGGCGGGGCTCTCTTCTGTGACCGCCGCTACGACACGGTCTTTGTGTATCACAATGGAGCTGATTCCTACTATGCTGCAAGGGGGTTCCGCGGCTCGCTGAGAGTTTAGGTTCAGGGAGACTCGGATTGTATGAGCGTAAGAAGGATTCGGCGGGTTTTTTGCTAAAACATAGTTTAAAAGGTATACCAGCAGGCGCGTTAGTAAAGGAACGCGTCTCTTTTTATTTACAAAAAGATTGTCTGGCGGCCGGATATTGATGAAAATAACCTACACTCCATTTATCAGGAATAATATCTCCAATCCAGGTTAATTTATGAATGAGAATTATTAATCAATTCGGTACATAGTCAAAATGGGATGATGGAAGGAGGTTGTTTACTTGATATTAACCAATCCGCTAAGTGTTTCTGAAATAGGGACTATATGGCAGACTTACCAGGAAAAAACATTGATAATGAGATTTTTGGAATACTTTATCGAAAAGTCAGATGAACAGGAGGCTAGGAATATTTTAGGAGGGTTATGGCAGGAACTGAACTTTTATGTGAAAGAGATGGAAGAACTTTTCTCCGATCAAGGAATGGTTAAGCCTGAGGGGTTTACTTCAGCTGACGTTAATTTAGAAGCCCCTAAATTATACGATAATGGTTTTGATATCATGTTTCTTCGTGTATTAAAGGAAGTTAGCATGGGGCTTTACACCCTGAATATGAATATGACATACAATAAGAAGGTTTTATCCATTTATGAGGGGCTCACGACTGTAACACAGAAAATCTATAAGCTTTCGACCTTTTATCTGCTGGAAAAAGGAATACTAGCGCTGCCACCAAAAGTGACGATGCCCAAAAATATAGAGTATATCCAGTCAAAAAAGTATAAGGACGGTTTTAGGCTGACAGGAGATAAAAGGGCATTAAATGACCTTGAAATCGGAATTCTGCATCACAATATGGAGGCAAACAATATCGGGATGCAGCTTATTACGGGTTTTGCGCAATGCGCTCAAAACAAAGAGGCCAAAAAATACTTTTTAAAAGGAAAAGAACTTGCCAAGAAACAAATAAAAATGATGGAAGAAATCCTCCTAGAGGGTGATGTTCAATTTTCCGCAACCTCCGGGGCTACGGTAACCACATCGACAGTACCTCCGTTTTCCGACAAACTTATGATGCATTGCATTTACATACTCAATGGGTTTAGCCTTGTAGGATCCGGTACAGGTGCATTCTTTAGCTTGAGAAATGATATAGCGATGAAATCCATGATACTGGCGAAGGATATTTACTTCTATGCCCAAGAGGGAATTAAAATCAAGATTAAAAACGGCTGGTTTGAGGAGCCCCCGCAAATGGAGGACCGTCCGGGACTCATAAGAGAATAAAAACTCCTGCTCAGTCTAACACTAACATTAGTGTCCAGAACACTAAATTTCAGTGTGGGGGGTATTTGTACATGCTTTTCAACTTATTCTCTGCTTTAATCACTTTGGTTATTAAAGTGTCATTCTTTTTTGAAAAGATGGGTGCCAGATTTGACAGGCTGATCAGGACACCATCTTTTTCACATGTATAAGTTGTTGGCGGGCAGATTACATTTCCACATTGTTAACAAAGGTAAGCACTCCAATTTGTGCTTGCCTTTTAGTTTGTTTCATAAATGATTTTTCCTGTCCGGGCTGTATCATAATCGCTTAATGACCTTATGAATTATAAAAAGGCAGGAACAAGGATTTTTTTTAGATGGGGAAGATTATATTCGCCAGTGTCCCTATAAGTAGTTATAATTAATTATTACTAGATATAACTATTCAGAGAAGGAGATACTTAATGAAAAAGAAATCCCTGTTATTTTTTTCATCAATGGTCCTTTTTTTATTATTGGCTGGATGTCAGTCTAAAAATACAGGAGAAGAGCAGCGGGATGCAGCCGGAGAGAGTGTGGAACTGACTATTTCAGCAGCGGCAAGCCTGCAGGACGCCTTAACGGAGATCGAAGCAAGGTTCGAAAAAGAACATCCAAATGTGCTGATCAACTTTAACTTTGGAGCTTCAGGCTCTCTTCAGCAGCAAATCTCCCAGGGAGCACCCGCTGATCTTTTCTTTTCAGCTGCTGAGGATAAATTTGATAAACTGGTAAATGACGGACTGATTGAAGAAAAGAATGGAATTGATTTAGTTGGGAATGAGCTTGTTTTAGTGGTGCCGAAGAAGTCAGCATTGAAAATCAAATCGTTTCCTGATCTCACTAACGCAGATAAATTGTCCATCGGCACACCGGAGTCGGTTCCTGCCGGGAAATATGCGAAGGAATCATTAGAAAAAATGGATATCTGGGACAACATAGAAGAAAAAGTGGTGTATGCCAAAGATGTCCGCCAGGTCCTTACATATGTTGAGACAAATAATGTGGATGCCGGAATTGTTTATAAAACGGATGCGTTAATATCTGAAAAGGTCAACATTGTGGACACGGCAGAGGAGAATACTCATGGTCCTATTATTTATCCTTTGGGTATGATTAAAGATACAAATCATCCATCGGAAGCTAAGCTGTTCTATGATTATCTTCAAAATGAAAAATCTATGGGTATTTTTGAAGAGTATGGATTTAAAGGATTGAAATAATTATATGGCTACTGATTTTTGGTCACCAGTCCTATTATCTGCTGAAGTTGCAGCTGTCTCAGGAGTATTGGCAATCATTCTTGGCGTTATCATAGGGAAAGGTATGGCGAATAAAAGATTTAAAGGGAAAGCCATTGCAGAGACCGCTTTTCTTTTGCCATTAGTATTACCGCCATCTGTTGTAGGGTTTTTGCTGATTGTCATTTTTGGAAGAAACAGTTTTGCAGGCCAATTCATTGAGTTTATTTTTAAACAGCCAGTAATGTTTACATGGTGGGCCGCTGTTATCGCTTCGACGGTTGTTGCATTTCCTCTGATGTATCAGTCTGCCAAGACAGGCTTTGAAGCGATTGATCGTGACATTGAAAATGCGGCTCGTGTAGATGGGGCGAATGATATTCAATTATTTATGAATATCACGATCCCTCTTTCATACAAGGCCATTATTTCAGGCGGCATCCTTAGCTTTGCAAGAGCCCTGGGGGAGTTCGGAGCTACTTTAATGTTTGCCGGTAATATTCCGGGAAAAACACAAACGATTCCAACAGCTATTTATGTAGCCATTGATTCAGGCAATATGGAGATGGCCTGGTTATGGGTAGCGTGTATGATCGGAATATCATTTATCATGTTAGTTTTTGTTCAGCTGATAAAAACATAAGAAGACATCCTTTCGCGGGATGTCTATTTTTCTTGCAGGAAGTCGGTGAAAACGTCACGATAAAAAAAGCTGCCAAAATGGCAGCTTGAGCAAACTCTCGAAGGAATCACCCTTCAATAATCTTCTCCCATGTAACATTGAAAGCCAGCCTCCAAATAGTTACGAGACCAATGCTGCATATCCCCAAATACAGATAGATTCCATATGGCAAGAAAGTGCTCGCGAAATGCAGGCCTGCAAGTAATGCTACAAACAGCATCAATCCAAAGATAATGGCACTATTTCCGTTTTGGTTGTATTCATCGAACGATTCCGAAAAGGGCAGAGCTTTCTTTAAAACCATAAAACAAATGACCGCGTATAGACAGGCGCTGATAAATACGGCGATAAGGTCCGGAAGAATTCCTGCCCCGAACAGGAAAAGGAAGAGTGCACTTAGAATAAAGTAGACCGGCAGATATAATTTAATAATAAATGCCTTGATGGTACCGCTGAACACCGGCTTTAATGATTTGAGAGGGGCAACCCGGTAAATAAAGGCCCCTTTATATTTTCCTGAATACTTTAGAAGAATCATGATGGTCGGAATAATGATCAAGCTAAAGTAAATCGTTATATAGGACTTGCTGTCTGATAGCTGTGCAAAATCTTCACGGAGAGTATTTATGATAAAAATAAACGGAATCACGATGGAAAAACCAAGTGATGGATAGGCCTTCAGTTTAAAGTCCCGTTCATTTTTCATCATCCTGCCTGCAAAGCGGAAAAAGGCTCTCTCCTCCGGTGAGCGGCAAATGATGGTAAGAAGGATTTGCCCCGCTTTACTCCGCTTCGCTTCTTTGGCTTTTCCGTGATAAGCAAGCTTTTGCAGGCTTTGCTCGAAGGTGCCGGTAAATTTCATATAAATCCAGATGGACAGGATCGGAATTAGGAGTGATAATGCTGAAAAAAGGATATAAACCGGATCGAAAGCCCCCTTCAACAGCATTTCCATATTTGCGCCATACCACATTGGGAAAATGAATACCTGCCACCACTTAGGCTGAAAAGAGACCGTTAAGTCAATGAACTCAAAAGACCGTATAAGCAATTGATACCCAACCATGATCATCAGGGACAGCCCGATTTGAACATAGTTGATGATATCTTTCAATTTTTCCCCATCAAAGAATCGCAATATTGATAAATAGATCAATGCGGTTAGACCAACAACCAATAAATCAATCAGGATAATGTTTATGGCAGCAAGGAGGAAAAATAATGGCCCATTTTTGATTAGTCCCACTATCAAAGGGATACCCGCAAGCGCAATGGTAAGGAAAGAAAGATAAATCGTAACATGCATCATTTTTGCCGTGCTGATTGTTTTTCGGCTGACTGGCTTTGGAAACAGGATGTTGCGATCCCGTATATCCAATAAAACCGAAGAGAAATCGGAAATCATGGAGGTCATCACAAAAAAGGTGAAAATCCCATAAAATAGACTCATCTGGAAAAGGTAATTGTCCCCCATAAGAACAAATGGAATCAAGAACAGACCGAACAATACGTAAACCCATAAAGATTTAATGTACTGATTATTCTTTTCTTTGTTTTCTTTTTTTGCATTCTGCGAGAAAATGGTGGGCACGCGCCTTCCATCCATCGTAAGCTTTACCTGCAGGAGTCTCCTCATAACCTTGTAATCTACGTCAAAGCTATTAAAAACCCGCTCAAAACGATCCAATAGTTTAAGAGTGCGATAGTCCTGCATCCCTACATCTCCCTTACAGCCGAAACAAACCGGGCACCAATTTCCTTATGTTCACTGAATCCTGTAAGCTGGTTAAAGATCTGTTCGAGTGAACCTTCCGTATTTTGCTGCCTTAGTTCGTCAAAGGTGCCGTCTGCTGCGATTCTCCCGTCATGCAGGAGAATAATGCGGCTGCTTATTTTTTCAACCACATCCATGATATGTGAAGAATAAAAAATCGTTTTTCCCTGTTCGGCAAGCTGTGCCATGATTTCTTTGAATATTATGACACTATTTGCATCCAGGCCATTGATGGGTTCATCGAAAAAGAGAAGTTCCGGATCATGTAGCAGGCTCGAGATAATGAGAAGCTTTTGGCGCATTCCTTTTGAAAAAGAAGCGATTCGGGAATGATAGACTTCCCCTATGCCGAATAGCTCCATCAGGCTTTTTGCCTTATTACTGGCAAGGTCGGAATCAAGACCATACAATTCGCCAACAAAGGTTAAGTATTCCTGGCCGGTCAAGTTATCATACACTTCAGCAATTTCCGGCACATATCCGATTTTTCTCTTATACTCGATATCTCCATCCGAAATATCCTGGCCAAAGATGTTGACCTGTCCTGAATAGTCATCTTCAATGCCAAGCATGATCTTGACAGTGGTGCTTTTCCCAGCGCCGTTCGGGCCGATATATCCGATGATTTCTTTGCGTTTCACCCCAAAAGAGACACCGTTGAGCACTGACTTCGGACCATAGCTCTTTCTCAAATTATTAATTTCTAATATAACGTCCTCCATCATCTAACTCCTCATTTCTAAAATATTCCATTAATTACATTGTAACATTAGGGCTGCTGTTTGCTAAAGAGGATTTTGGGTTTGTTCTTCCAATTGAGATGGAATAATTAGGTTGTTAATTGGATGACTATTTAAGATAATTAAATTAGACTTTAAAAAATTTAGGGTGGCTAATAATGAATATTTACCAAGTTGAGGATTTACCGAAAGATAAAATAATAGAATTTTTTAAGCTGCATTGGGGGAGCCCGGAAATGGTAATTTCCAGTGGGGTTTATGATTGCAGTGCATTAGATGGGTTTGCTGTTCTAAATGAAGAGTACAAAATCATTGGTCTAATTACTTACATAATTAAAAATACGGAATGTGAAATTATATCTTTAGATAGTACGGAAGAAGGTAAGGGGATAGGTACATCGTTAGTGGAGGAAGTCGAAAATCTTGCTAAAAAGAAAAATTGCAGGATCGTGAAGCTAATAACAACAAATGATAATTTATTAGCATTGAAGTTTTATCAGAAACGAGGGTTTATCCTGTCTCAAATTATTCTTAATGCGGTTGAGGAAGCAAGGAAGGTGAAACCTGAGATACCCTTAATTGGAAATGAGGGTATTCCGATTAGAGATGAAATTGTATTGATGAAGGTATTGAACTAATGGGGCTTATGTACAAAATTAGCTGCTAATATAGCAGCTTTTTCTTTTTAAACAGAGGAGTTGAAAGGGTACAATTCATAAATCGTAATGATTACTATTTACAAATCGTAATCATTACGATAAAATGTTCCCTAAGTAAAGGGGGAATAAAAATGTTAAAAAGATTCGCAGGTTTACTTAGTTTATTTATAGTCATCTTCACGCTGGCTGCATGTGGAGGAAAAGCTGCAAACAGCAGTGAAAGTGATGGGGAACCAAAAGGATCCAGCAAAGAGTTAAAGATATATACAACTGTATATCCGTTACAGTATTTTGCTGAACAAATTGCAGGAGATCAAGCTTCTGTGGAGTCTATTCTGCCATCGGGATCAGACTCGCATACATATGAACCAACCACCGGCGATATGATAAAAATATCTGAATCCGATGCTTTTATTTATAATGGGGCAGGCTTAGAATCATACGCAAACAAAATCTCGGAAACTATTCAATCTAATGACGTTAAGATACTTGAAGCATCTAAAGGAATTAACTTGGAAAAGCATGTACATGACCATGAAGGAGAGGATGGCGGCCATGAGCATGAAGAAGAGAGCAGTCATGAGGATGAACATGCTGGACATAATCATGGGGATCAGGATCCTCACGTTTGGCTGGATCCTATTCGTTCTATTCAGCAGGCAGAGCATATAAAAGATTTATTAGTTGAATTAAAACCTGAGCAAGAAGAGATTTTCAACCAAAACTTTGAGAAGCTGAAAGGAAAGCTGGAAAACTTAGCCCAGGACTTTCGTACACAACTTGGAAATTTGCCTGAAAATAAAATTATTGTTTCTCATGCTGCTTATGGCTATTGGGAGAAATCCTATGGGATCGAGCAAATCGCAGTATCCGGCTTGAGCCCTGCTAATGAGCCCTCACATAAAGAGGTGCAAAACATCATTAAGACTGCTGAAAAGCATGGATTGAAGCATGTATTTTTTGAACAGAATATAACTCCGAAAGTGGCAGACATAGTCAGGAAGGAAATTGATGCAGAGGCTTTACGTATACACAATTTATCGGTTTTAACAGAAGAAGATATAAAGAATAATGAGGACTACTTTACGCTCATGCAGCACAACTTAGCGGAACTGACAAAAGCATTATCGGAACCTTCAGCCGAGGGAGACTCTGAGACAAATGAGCAGGGTGAACACGATCATGGCCATACTCATTCACATAATGAAGAAACAGCAAAAATTTATGAAGGATATTTTGAAAACAGTCAAGTGAAGGATCGATCCTTATCCGACTGGGAAGGTGACTGGCAGTCAGTATACCCATTTCTTCAAGATGGCACCCTTGACGAAGTATTTGCACATAAAGCAGAACATGGGGGTGAGATGACAGCTAAAGAATATAAGGAATATTATGATGAAGGATACCAAACAAATGTTGAACGAATTCAGATACAGGGGAATAAGGTAACGTTTGTCAAAAACGGAGAAGAATATACCGGGGAGTATATCTACGATGGATATGAAATTCTGACATATGATGCGGGAAATAGAGGGGTTAGATATGTATTTAAGCTAGAAGCAAAAGCTGAAGGTCTTCCTCAATATATTCAGTTTAGTGATCATAGTATCTATCCGACAGAAGCTAGTCACTACCACCTTTATTGGGGTGACGACCGGGAAAAATTGCTGGATGAAGTTACCCATTGGCCTACGTACTATCCATCTGACATGTATGGCCATGACATTGCCAATGAAATGATGGAGCACTAAGCCAGTGTGGCATCCCCTTCAGAACACCAATCAATGAAATTTTTAATCTCTTTAATAGGCATTCCGGTGGCTTTCAGGCATTCAATCACTTTTAGATCACTAAGATCGGATTCTTTAAATAAACGGTTTCCACTGGGGGTCCGTTCTACAAAGGGCATCAGACCCTCCATATCGTAGTAGCGTAGGGTTGGGGAAAATTCAGTGGTTGCGGCAGGAGCTGATGTCACTAGGGAGCTTCCTGAAAATACTGTTGCTGCAGGAGTTCTCCTGGGAAAGTTGTGGTTCAAGGGTTATTAACGGCCACTTTGCCGACCAAAATAGGCGGTGATGCAAATGTGCTGGCCCGTACGATGAACTTTGAGTTTTTGAAACCAGTTTTTACAGGAGATACAATTCTCTGCGAAGTAACGATCGATAGATATGAAGAGAAAGATCAATGGCTATTGCCGCCTCTTTCGTTTGTACGAACCAGAATGGGAAACATGTACTAAGAGGAAATTTTGCCGGTGTGATTTTATCTTAAATGGTACTTAAATTGAGCAGCTGCCGAGTAAGGCAGCTTTTCCAGTTACATGAAAAGCAGTAGCATGATTTCAACAAGCTGTACAAGCTGCGGGTCGGGCAGCTCCTGCTCGTGTGGGAGGAGATTAATAAAAAAAAGAGAGCCGAGCCCAATCGATTGGCCAAGCACGGCTCAGCTGCCGGTAATACATTGACAGCGGGAAAACTCTAACACAAATGAGGGGATAACTTATTTATCCTGTGCAAGTTCTTTTCTATTGGGAGCAAGAGGAGGCTGTTCTAACCACTTGTTCCTCACCATAATACCGAACCATTTTCGGGTGATTCCCAATGATTTCAGGATTGCTTTTTCATAAGCTAAGGCCAGGTCTGTCCGCATGGATCCGGCTAGGCCTGTCCCGTAATATACTTGTGCAGTTTGAACCAGGAAACCCATATGATACAGCATTAATTTATCGGAAAATGGAGATTCCTTTGATGTGGTAATCTCTGATTCCAATGAAGTTGGGACTGGCAAGTTATCCTTGTGCAATATTTTTGAAAGAGCCTGCAGGTTTTCATCGGCGGCTTTTTCCAGCTCCTCAAAAAACTTCCTAATCTCTTTCGACTCTGTGACTTGGCTAAACCCGATGGAAATTGCTTTTGCCATAATCCCCTTTTTAATGTTAAGGGAGATACTGATTATTTCTGTAGAAGATAAACGTCTCCCTTTTCCGAAAAATCCATCCGTAAAATCTGTTGCAGTAATAATTTCAGGGCTTTCGGAGGGATAAAAATAGGGATCTCTCTGAAAAACTCCTTTTTTCAGGAGCAGCTCAATGGTTAAATCGTACATATTTTTTGCATCATCTACACATGAGTTGTAAAACTCCCGTATGTCCTCTCTGACCGAAACACTTAAAGCGGTTGTATGACCTAACAAACCATGGATAGTCATAATATGTAAATAATTCAGGCAGAATATGTCTGAAAACAATCTCCCTGCACCTTTATTGAGGTCGGACTCCGAAAAACCAATTGGAATTGGAAATCCATCCTTCTCAATGAAGGAAACAAGCTGTTTCTTTTGCTTTTCCCCTGTCTTAATAGCTATTTCAAAAACTTGTTTTATTTCTGCATCTTCTATAATTGAAATCATATACCTATTTACGATTTCGGTCATTGTTCCGTTTACATATTCCCCCCATAATGTTCCTATTTCGGAAGATGTAAGCTTTAAATTTTCATTTTCCAATTGTTCTCACCTCTTCCGTATTTTTTACCAATATAGAATGATGTATGCAGTTCTTTGGCTTAAACCTCTTAGACTTGTTCTCGGTGCTTACTGCCAAGATTGAAACGGCACCTTTAATAGGCAACTTGGAGATTGCTTGTGTTGACAAGTAACCGGATGGTTGCTTATAATCATAATATGAATTGGGACAAAGACGCGATATTCAAAGCACTTAGTGATTCGACCCGGCGGCTTATATTGGACGAGTTGTCTGAGCGCAAAGAGATGACGCTGTATGAACTGACGGCCCGTCTCATTATGAAGCACGACCTTTCCATTTCGCGGCAGGCAATAGCTAAGCATCTTTCTGTATTGGAGGATGCACAGCTCATTAGATCCGAACGAAAGGGAAAATATCGGGTAATTATTTTTAATAACCAGCCACTTAAGAATCTGCTGGAAGGATGGCTGGAGTAACTTACTAAAAGCGGAATAGGGATTCATACAGAGGTACGTGCCGGCTTTGCTGGAAGCCCGTTACAATTATCAAAGGAGGCAAATACATGTTGAAAGTTATTGTTACCAGTATCTTCGTCCAGGATCAGGATAAGGCATTGAAATTCTATACAGAAACGCTGGGGTTTGTTAAAAAGCATGATATTCCAGTCGGAGAACACAGGTGGATCGCCCTTGTTTCTCCCGAAGATCAAGACGGTACGGAGCTTTTGCTCGAGCCGAATGTACATCCGGCGGCCAAAGAATATCAAAAGAAGATTTTTGCAGAGGGAATTCCAGCCACAATGTTTGGTGTTGCTGATGTTCACGCAGAGTATAAGCGATTAATAAACCACGGAGTGAAGTTTACTATGGAACCGACAGTAATGGGTGATGTCACATTGGCTGTATTCGATGATACGTGCGGGAATCTTATTCAAATAGCGCAGAGATAGCTTTATAAGGAAAAAGAAATTTTTTCATATAAATAAGGCTTTGGTGGAATGAAGTGTTATCTGAATGATGAGGCAATCTCTTGATTTAATTTGCTGTTGATGACACAAAATACAAGAAATGCACATGGATATTTGGAAATAGCTCAAATTGCTGAAGATAAAGGTCTTCAGCTTCTTCATATAAAATTGGGTAATATATACGCAGACAGATTAGAACACATTATTGCAATATAATGGATGATAGAGGGACGAACGTTGTGATTCTGTTTGCTACACTCGAATAATGTCATTTCCTCCCGAATTCTTTTATATCAAAAGAAATTGGGGAGGATTTTTTAATGTTAATGAGATTTAGAAACATGCTGATGGCCCTCGTGGCAGTGGTTCTCATGCTGGCTGTCCCTTCGTTTACAGAAGCGGCGCTTGGGGATCGGACACTTGCCAATGGATCATCAGGGTCAGATGTGGCCGAATTGCAGGATTACCTGATCACAAAAGGGGTATTCCCATACCATACTTCGACAGGATACTATGGTTCTATCACGGTGGAAGCCGTCAAGGATTTTCAGCGTAAGCGCAATCTGAAGGCTGATGGGATTGCCGGACCGCAAACGAATCACGCACTAAAAGTGCTGCGATATGGGGACATTGGAAAGCAGGTCATCCAAATTCAATATCAATTAAAACAAACAGGTCACTACAAATCTAATTTAGATGGTATTTATGGAAATGGTACAGTGAGTGCTCTTAAGAGCTTTCAAAAACAGCAAGGCTTGACGGCGGACGGAATTGCCGGTCCTCAGACGAGAGCTGCACTTGATCGAAAGGCGAAGCGCGGCACAGCGGCAGGTAAAACATTGACTGTGGAAAGCACAGCATATACAGCGAGTTGTGAGGGCTGTTCAGGTGTGACAAGGATGGGTCTGGATTTAAAAAAGTACCCTGATGCGAAAGTGATTGCAGTCGATCCAAGTGTGATTCCGCTAGGCTCCATCGTGAAAGTAGAAGGCTATGGAACTGCAATAGCAGCGGACATAGGCGGCGGTATAAATGGAAGTTCAATCGATGTGTTCATTCCTAACCAGGGCGATGCCCTTCAGTGGGGGAGAAAAAGCGTACGTGTGGAAATAATCGAATAGGTATGGGCTGTCCCGCACTCATAATAGTGCGGGACAGCTTTTTTTTTAGAAAACTCTAAAGAAAAAATTCCTTATCATACCTATTAAATTTGCAGAGTTTATGGATTTCAATAGATTGTAATACTTTTTGGAAGTTTATTTGGTTAAGTGAAGTACGCATCATCGATAAAGAACAGAATAAGGTCATTGATACAATTGAAGTAAAAGGAGTGCCGAATGGGATAAGCATTACAAAATAAATGTTCGATATGGAAAAGGCGAAAGTGAAAAGATGCAAAACCGGGTTCCATTCAATCAGCAAATCCTGGAAACGACTATGGGCATAGAAGCACAGCGTGAAACCGATGTGCGGTCAGGTAGAAAATAGGGGTTCCGCGAGTGTTGTAGCAACAAGATCCTGATGCGCATCAGGATCTTGTTGTTTTTTACATAGATTTATATGCTTAATCTGAATAAAAACATTTCATTTGACGAATCTAGTATTTTCATGGCAAAAGAATGTTGACGAAATGAAGGATGATAGGTAGAATAAACTTAGTGATAATAATTCTCATTTTCAAATACATATATAAAGGTGGAAACAAAACATGAACTTATCAAAATTACTAAAGCCTTTTATTGCAACAACAGCTTTAACTCTGGCTCTTGCCGGGTGCGGGGGAGAAGGCACATCAGAAGGTGACAAAGAAAAAGACACCGCTTCCAAAAAGGAAGAGCAGGTGGTCAATGTCTATACTGCCAGACATTATGAAGCAGATGAACAAGTATACAAAGATTTCACAGAAGATACAGGCATTAAGGTCAATGTTGTTAAAGGGGAAGCGGAAGAGCTGATTGAGCGCCTGAAGCGTGAAGGAGAAAGCACGGAAGCCGACTTATTTATTACAGTTGATGGCGGTGTCCTTGCACACGCGAAAGATAATGATATTCTTCAGCCGGTTGAATCCGATGTGATCAGCGAAAATGTACCTGAAAGCCTGCGCGATAAGGAAAACAAGTGGATTGGAATGGCGACCAGAGCACGTGTTATCGTGTATTCGAAGGATAGAGTTTCCCCGGATCAATTATCAACTTATGAAGATTTAACAAGTGATAAGTGGAAGGGCAAAGTGCTTGCGCGTTCTTCAACAAGCCTTTACAACCAGTCTTTGCTTGCATCTTTCATTGAATTGAATGGTGAAAAAGCGGCTGAAGAATGGTCTGAAGGCATTGTGAAAAACTTCGCGCGCCAGCCGGATGGCGGTGACCGTGACCAGGCGAAGGCTATTGCAGCCGGTATTGGTGATGTAGGGATTATGAATACGTACTATGTAGGATTGCTTGCCAATTCATCAGACCCTGAAGAAGTGAAAGTGGCAGAAGGTCTGGGTGTATTCTTCCCTAACCAGGAAACAAACGGCACACATGTAAACATTAGCGGAATTGGATTAACGAAGCACAGCAAAAACCCTGAAAATGCAACGAAACTAATCGAATACATGACTGGAAAAGAAGCTCAGGAATATTTATCAGCGAACAACTATGAGTTCCCGGTTAACCCTGACGCAGAAAAGCCTGAAATCCTGAAGTCATGGGGCGACTTTAAAATGCAGGAGCTTGACTTTGATACTTTAGGAAAGCATAACCAAAAAGCGATTGAAATCTTTAATAAAACAGGCTGGAAATAATAATGAATACGGAATCTGTTAAACATTTTTTTCGAAAAGATTTTAACGGATGGTGGCTGGTAAGCTTGATTGGGGCGGCAATAATTTTGCTGCCCATCTTGTTTATCTTTTTTTCTATTTTCCAGGAACCGAATGAAAACTGGTTTCAGATTAGGGAATATCTATTAAAAACTTATGCTGCCAATTCGGTTATTCTCGTAGTGCTGACAGGGCTATTTACAGCCATATTAGGGGTGAGCCTGGCCTGGCTCGTTGCCGCATACGATTTTCCGCTGAGGCGTTTTTTTAGCTGGGGGCTTATTCTCCCGCTGGCCATTCCTCCCTATATCGCTGCTTACACCTATCGGACGATGTTAAGCTATACAGGGGTCGTACAGGTTACATTAAGGAACAAATTCGATTATCAGATCAATCCGGAATGGCTGTCAATCTCCTCACTGAGAGGGGCCGTATTTATATTTACGATCTTTCTTTTTCCGTATGTATACATTATCTGCAGAGCATTTCTTGAAAACCAGAGCTCTTCTTTTCTTGAAAATGCAAGGCTGCTGGGAAGAAAGCCTTTTTCGATTTTTGTAAGAATTGTCCTCCCGCTCTCCAGGCCGGCAATCGTGGCCGGCGCTGTGCTTGTCATTTATGAAGTCTTAAGTGATTACGGAGTAACAAGCTATTTTGGCATCCATACGATTACGACAGCCATCTTCCAGACATGGTTTGGCATGTATGATGCAGATTCAGCCATGAGGCTGGCGGCGTGGCTAATGGTCATTATCGTTGGATTATTTTTTATAGAAAAATTACTCAGGCAGGGGAGACGCTATAATATCAGCAGCAAATCAAGACCCCTGGTCCGCAAAAAGTTAAAGGGGCTTCAGGCAGCAGCGGTGTTCAGCTATTGTTCGGCCATCTTCCTGCTCGGGTTCTTTATACCCGTGGTGCAGCTGCTGGCATGGACCAGGCTGACCTTCGCAAAGGTATGGAACGATACGTTCTATACGCTATTAAACCAGACTGTTTTTGTTGGGATGATCTCCACGGCACTGATTCTTTTATTTGCTGTGATTATCGCCAATGTAACGAGGTCGCATTCGAACGGGGCCTATGTTTTATCCAAGCTTGCCACAGCCGGCTACTCGATTCCCGGGGCGATCATTGCGATTGGCATCCTTGCGTTATTTATAGAACTTGATTCTTTGCTTGCGCCATTTTATGCTTATATGGGATGGGGAAAAGCTCCCCTTATCTTAAGTTTATCTCTGGCTATGCTCGTGATTGGTTATACCATCCGCTTTATGGCAACAGGCTATAATGCTGTTGAAATCGGGTTTGAGAAAATCGGGCCGAAATATACAGAAGCATCCAGAATGCTCGGATTCGGCGTCACTAAGACCTTTTTTAAGGTGGATTTGCCGCTGATCAAGGGCGCTTTATTCAGCGGGTTTATATTAACATTTGTAGAGATTATTAAGGAACTGCCTTTGGCTTTGCTGCTCAGGCCGTTTAACTTTGATACCCTTGCCACGAAGACCTATCAATACGCAAAAGATGAGATGATTCATGAAGCAGCCATTCCGTCTCTCATGATTATCCTCATAAGTGTTTTATCTGTAGCGGTGTTCCAAATGATTGATAAGAAGGTGAAGAAATGAACATCCTTACCATTCAAAATCTGACATTTTCATTTCCAAAAGCCCGTGTTCCTGTAATTGAGAATTTTTCTTTTAGAGTGGACGAGGGGGAAATCGTTGGCATACTCGGACAGAGCGGCAGCGGTAAAAGCACGCTGCTCAGATTGATTTCCGGGCTTGAAATTCCGAGGTCGGGAAGCATTGAAATCGCAGGGACAGAAGCAGCCGGAGAGAAGACGTTCGTACAGCCGGAAGACCGCGGGGTGGGCATGGTATTCCAGGATTACGCCCTTTTCCCTCATATGTCAGTAAAAGATAATCTATTATTCGGTTTGTCGCGTCTGCCGCGAAAAGAAAGATATCCTCGTGTCAGGGAGATGCTTGAGCTTGTCCAGATGACAGAGTTTGAGAAACGATATCCGCATGAGCTGAGCGGCGGTCAGCAGCAGCGGATTGCTCTGGCAAGGGCTTTGGCTCCCAAGCCTAAGCTGCTGCTGATGGATGAGCCATTCAGCAATTTGGATGCAAATTTAAAGGGATCCATCAGGGATGAACTTCTGATGATACTGAAAAAGGCAAACATGACTTGTATCATGGTGACGCATGATAAGGAAGATGTGGAAGCCATTTGCGGCCGAAGCATTGTATTTGGAAAAGCGGAAGGAACACCATGTGAAGCTCCTGGAAAGGAAAGTAGACTTACATTTGTAAGGTAGCTTTTTTAAGGCTCGCTAAAGTAGCGGGCCTTTTTGCTGTTCTGTCAGCCACTTTATTTTGGAAGCTTTCATAAATTGTTCATATTTATTTGCTATAGTACTTTGGTATAGTTAGAGATGAAGAAAGAATAAGGATGTGAAAACGATGAAGATCAAATTGGTTCTCGCTGCTTCACTGATTTCCATGGCATTGGCTGGCTGTGGACAAGCAGACTCCAAAGAAGATGCTGCTTCAGAGACTGAAGACATCAAAGCATTAGTGAACGATTACAGCGTTGGAAACATAAAGGCCGGATCTGCCTCCATTACCTCGGAACAGCTGATCGTTAAAGAAGCGGACGGAGAGGAATTATCCTATGATCTGCCGAAAGAAGAATTTTTCGTGTCGATTGCGCCTTACGCTAATGAAACCCACCCTTGAACGAATCATAGCTTGACAGGTTGTCAAGGTGAACTGGCTGAAAAAGAGTTTGATGTATATATTGAGGATTCGGAAGGCAATGTGATTTTGGATGATACGATCAAAACTCAGGCTAATGGTTTTTTCGATCTATGGCTTCCAAGAGACAAAACCTATCAAATAAAGATTAAGCATGATGGAAAAGCATCAGAATCAGAAATTTCCACTTTTGAGGATGACGCTACCTGCATTACCACGATGCAATTAACATAAAAGGATCTGCTGCAGGGGAATACCTGCTATCGGGCTGCCATTGGGCGGCTCTTTTTTTGAGAAATTGTATTCCTTTTTCTGGTTATTACGTATAATAATATTCAAATGTATATTTGAATGTAATGCGGGGAGCGATGGCCATGAAAAAATATGAATCTGTCATTATTGGCGGTGGTCAAGCCGGATTAGCAATGGGATATTTTTTAAAAAAAGAGAAGCTATCCTTTGTGATAATAGAAAAAAACGGCAACGTGGGGGACTCCTGGAGACAAAGATACAACTCCCTTGTTTTATTTACTCCGCGCCAATATAGCAGTCTGCCCGGATTGCAAATGATAGGTCCATCAGAGGATTTTCCGACGAAGGATGACATGGCAGATTATCTGAATGACTATGTGAAGCATTTTGATCTTCCGGTCATGCTGAATACGAACGTCACTCAGTTGAATAAGCTGCCAGATGGTTCGTTTATTATAGAGACTACTAGCGGTATCATTAAAGCTCAACAAGTTATCATCGCAGCTGGTGCATTTCAAAAACCTTATATACCTCCTCTTAGTAAAGATGGAACAGGTGCTCTCCAGCTTCACTCTTCGGAATATCGATCACCGGAAGAAGTGCCAGGTGGTGAAGTATTGATTGTGGGCGGCGGCAATTCAGGTGCGCAGCTTGCTGTGGAGTTAGCCAAAGACCGGAAAGTCACAATAGCTGTTGGCCATCGCATGAAATTTTTGCCCTTAACAATACTCGGGAAAAGCATTTTCTATTGGCTGGAGAAACTCGGGCTGCTGTTTGCGGGGACAGATACGATCAAAGGCAGCTGGTTTCAGAAACAGAAGGACCCGATTTTTGGAAAAGAGCTGAAAACACTCATTCAAAATAAAAAGGTTGATGTAAAGCCTAAAGCTGTACAGGTCAGCGATAAAGAAGTCCTTTTTGAAGATGGGACTCAGAGGAATTTCGAAAGTATTATCTGGTCTACTGGCTTTATTCCCTCATACGATTGGATTCGTATAGAGGGTGTGGTCTCTGTCGAAGGAAAACCAATACATAAAAGGGGGGTGACCCAAATTAAGGGACTCTATTTTATAGGTCTGCCCTGGCAATATCAGCGGGGATCCGCTTTGATTTGTGGAGTGGGGAAAGATGCAGAATATTTGCTTGGTGTAGTGCTTTCTAATAGAACATAGAATGATTAAGTCAGATAAACTATAATAAATTGAAGAGAGGACTGCGCCTAACATGGAAAACGTATCAAATGCAGTTAAATTGGAATCCATCAAATCCTTTCAATCGACAATCGGTAAACTCGAAAAGGCTCTCGCACAGATGACTGAGAAAGGTGTTAATACTACCCTGGTAGAAAAGCGGCACAAAGCATGCTGCATCGGCTTAGCTGTCCTGGAGAATGTTTGGGATCAGAAGCCCCATTCTTATACCGGAGAGGACTTAGCCGAAGCCCGCAAAGTTCTTAGTGGTTTAATGCCTTCAATAGAGAGCGCTTATGCCAAGTTAAAAGAGGGAAGCCCCCAGAAGACACTTTTGGAAAGAAGAATAAAAGCGTTAGAGCTGGCTGGGGAAGCGCTTAAGGATTTTTATGAAAGGAATAGCACTAAAGGTGTTGAATAGTTTATTAAAAGTAAGAGATAAGAGGGTGTTAAAATGCATAAGTGGCTTGGTTCGGCGGGAGTTTGCATTAGAGGGGATAAGGTCCTCATGGTATTGCAGGGGACAGCAGATGAACCAAAACGCTGGTCTGTTCCTTCAGGCGGTTTGGAAGAAGGAGAAACGTTTGAAGAATGCTGTATCAGGGAGGTAAGGGAAGAAACAGGGTTTGAGGTGAAGGTTATACGGCCTATTTTCAATAAAATGAGTTGCAGCGGGGAAGTAAGATATTTTGAAGTGGAGATTATTGGAGGAAAAGCAGCCATTCAGGATCCTGATCAATTAATTT
Source organism: Cytobacillus sp. SAFR-174 (assembly GCF_051964675.1). Taxonomy (NCBI): domain Bacteria; kingdom Bacillati; phylum Bacillota; class Bacilli; order Caryophanales; family Bacillaceae; genus Cytobacillus; species Cytobacillus sp. SAFR-174. The sequence goes on from NZ_JBQCMZ010000011.1 coordinate 114,271, forward strand.
ATGACATTGACTGGAAGAGTATCGAGGAATTAAGAACCTTAGAGTTATCGTTTCCCGAAGATCGAGACTTTTTGACTGACTATATCAGCAGAAATCTGATTAGGGCAGAGGAAGAACTGATTTAAAGAGGCAGTCAGTCTTGGTGCAGCTTGGTATTGGGGAAAATAAATCTTATTTAAAATATTTTGAGCAATGAGGTTAAATTCCTAAGGAGTAGGGTGGCGGTAAATACGAATAGTTTATAAAATGAATATGCGATTCATAATATACGTGATTAGACTAGGATTGGGGGAATTATCTTGGCAGCAGGTAAAAGTTTAAGGATTTGTGAAAAGGGACATAAATTTTACAAAACTAGTGAGTGTAAAAGCTGCCCTGCCTGTGATAAAGAGAATAAACCAAAAAGCGGCTTCCTTTCAAATCTCAGTGCCCCTGCAAGGAATGCATTGGTATTCGAAGGAATAGACACTTTGGAAAAACTATCAAATTACACAGAAAAAGAAATATTAAAACTTCATGGTATTGGACCAGCTTCCCTGCCTATTATGAGAACCTCCTTAGAAGAAGAAGGGCTATCATTTAAAAAATAAATCGCTGGCTCTTATTTTACAGCGGGTAAGAAAGCTCATTATTCTATGGAACCCAAAAGTTATGGAGTGAAATGAATAGCAGGCTGCAACATTAAGGCCGGAAAAAATATGACAGCCGGACCCTCTTGTTAAAATTCCAGACTGCCATATTTTTGTTTAAGTATTTAAAAATGGAAAGAGTAACACACAAAACCTTCTGCTTCTTTAAATCCTTCTTGCACATACAATGATTTTGCTTGCTCATTTTCTCCATTTACAGATAAATATATTTGTTTGTATGACTGGTCTAATCCAAACTGCATAGCTTTCCGCAGAAGCATTCTTCCTAACCCTTTACCTTGGTACTCTGGAATCAAGGCAAGAGACCCGATATTCATTGTCTGAATATCATTATATTCATCGTCGGAACATTTCACCACTCCAACCGGCCTTTCATAATGGTAGAGTATCATGGCCCCGCCATCAAGATAGTCATCAGAAGCCATCATTTTCTTTACTTGGTCCGGGCTCATTGGTGTTTCGCTCCCTTTAAGCTTAGCGAAACCAGTGTTTCGGACCATACACCAGATTTCTTCGTCCTTCCCTGATTCATAATTTTTGATTTCATAGTTTTCCGGAAGATTTACTGACGCAACCGGTGAATGATCTCGTAAAAGGATAAACGAGTACCGTTCTGCTGAAAATTGTAATTGTGATAGTTTACTTTGCAGCTTCTTATTATCAAGTGGTATAAATATAAAATATTTATCGTAGCCTTCTTTATACTTCAACAATTGGTTCATTAAGCCTTTATAAACATCAATATCTTCAATCTCAGAGTGGAAAATGCGGAATCTTGATTTCCGCCCGCGTTTCGCATATTCATCCATAATCAAGGAAGCGACTGCTTTTACTTTCCCATTTTCATCAATTGCTAAATAGGCTGGGTTCTCTTCAGTATTCTGAAATTGTTTTAATTCATCCTCATATAAAAAGGAAGAATCAACTGCTCCTTTATGAATCCTGCAGTAATTTAAAAAATCTTCTACTCTTCCATTTGATAAGCGCTCAATTTTCATTTACACATACCTCCCCATAAATAAAATAATACACATGAACGAAAGAAAATGAATAGGTATACAGCAGCACGATTAGTAGACTTTACTTAAAATAAGTGCCTTAAGCTTTAAAGTCGGTGGGGGACCAGACATCATTCATTAAATGTTAAGCTGCCAAGCCAGGTGGCTTTATGTTACTAACGGGGAGGATAGTTGAATAATAGTTTTAATATTGTTAAATTTTAACTAACGTTAGGGTTGGCAAAATGAGAGGAATGAACTGATGGATAAGGAAATGTTTATACCTATAAGTAAATGTACACTATACGCTAGATTAGTGGGAGAAAATAGCGGAAAACCAACAGTTATCATGGATGCTGGATATGGAGACTACTCTAAGGCCTGGAATTCAGTATTAAGGGAGATTTCAATGCTTTCTCGTGTACTAATTTATGACAGAGCTGGACTTGGAAAAAGTGAATCAAGCTCTAATCCCAGAACAAGCCGTGAAATGGTAAAAGAATTAAAGGAACTGCTAAATGAAGCCAAGATTAAGCCTCCCTACATATTAGCAGGTCATTCATTTGGTGGAGTTAATATGCGGATGTTTGCTGCAGAATATCCAAATGAAGTGTGTGGACTAGTCTTGATTGACTCTACTCCCGAAGATTACAGAGAACGTTTTCTCCCTGCTATGTCACAAGATTTTCAGCAAGCATATAACAAGCAATTCGTTTACGAAGGAAATTATGATGAATTTATGGAAAGTCTAAAGCAGTTAAAAGACACGAGACAACAATTAAATGTACCATTAATTGTTCTTTCAGCGGGTAAGAAAGCTCATTATTCTATGGAATCCCAAAAGTTATGGAATGAAATGCAGAGAGAGATTCTTGAAATATCCTCAGATGGCGAATTGGTCATTGCTGAAAACAGTGCCCACTATATACAAAATGACGAACCGGAATTGGTGGTCAGCGCGATAAAAAAGTTAATTGAGAAGTAGTTCTAGGTAAGCTGCTAATCAGGCAGCTTTTTTTCTATTTAAACAATCGAGGGAGATTTGTTAAAAGAGGTGTTAATAAAAGTAAAAATTAAAAGTGTTTTAGAAAAAAATTTAGAAACAAATTGTAGTTCAACTCAACTAGATAGTTGTATTTTTTATCAAAAATGAAACTTTCAGATTTTAATTCCGTATATTTGGAAAATACTGTTTTTCCAGAGGTGGATAAAATGCTTAGATTTAGGGTCTTCTGTCTCATATCAATATTTTTATTAACAGCATGCACTCGAGATGCAGCTGTTCCTGAAGAAAAAGTAAAAAAAGAAAAAAATGAAGAAAATACTGTCGTTACAGCAGATGGTAAAATAACCTTTAAGATCTTTAATACAATAAAGGTTCCGCAAGAAAAAGTAGAATTTATAAAAGAAGAACTCCTTAATGCATATGATGATATTCAGAACTCAATTCATACTGATTATGCTCCATCCGAGCGAATAAATGTATTTCTTAATGAAGGTAATCAAGCATCATGGGGTTTGAGATCGGAACTCAAACTTTATTCCATTAAGGAAAATCAATATCCCCTTGTCCATGAACTGACACATTCTTTACTTGGTTATGGGAACAACTTTGATTCAGGTATGGGCTATTTGACGCAAGAGGGTTTTGCTACTTATATGGAAGATAAGCACGGGAAACAAAAATCACACTCTCATAAGATTATGAAGTACTTTTTCGACATCAATAAATCAATTCCAATTAGCAAATTGATAGATCTAAACCAGGACGATGCCTACTTTCGTCCCCCTCTTACAAACCAAGAAGAGTACACCCTTCAATGGATGAGCTATATACATTCAGCTTCTTTTGTCACCTATTTAATTGATACATATGGATTGGAAAAGTTTGAGGGAATTTACAACAAAGAAGACTTAGCTTCTAAAATAGAAGAAGTATACGGAAAGAACATTAGTGAAATTGAAAAGGATTGGATAGTTTATGTAAAAGAAAGTCAAACGGAACTAACATATGGAGATAAGCTTGATATGAGGTATTTTTATGATGCTGCTTTTGTGATTGACCAAATTGATCCTAAGTTTTTTGCCAGGGAATAATTCGTTTCTAATAAAAGAGGCTAGACCCGTTGATTGTAATATAAATTTTATACATAAATTATTAAGGAGTTCAAGTTAATGCTGTCTTAGGCAACATTTTTCTAATGGAAAAACGGGTAGTTGAAGAAAAACAGGTGATTTTTACATCGGAGAGAATTTATTAAGAAATTAATTACTCAAGGTGGTTAGAAAATGGGGATGTCCGATTATTATAAAAAACTCCGAGAAAAAGTCGGTAACGAACTAATCTTTATGCCAAGTGTAGCTGGGATTGTGCGAAACGATTTTGGAGAAATTTTATTACAAAACAAAGGAAATGGCGAGCAGTGGAGTCTTCCTGCTGGTGCAATTGAACTTGGAGAAGCACCTGCCGAAGCAGTTGTTCGGGAAGTATGGGAAGAGACAGGATTATATGTTGTTCCCAAAAATTTATTAGGTGTATTTGGTGGTAAAGACTTTCGCTACCAATATCCCAATGGTCATCAAGTTGAGTATAACGTCTTTATGTTTGACTGCATTATTCAAAGTGGTGAACTAAACCCAATAGATAATGAAACGGCTGAACTTCAATATTTTAATCCAATTAATATGCCTGAACTTGCTTTACCTTATCCTAAAGATTTATTTTTACATAGAAAAAATAGTGAATTATATTTTCATTGGAATGGACAGTGGTTAAAAAATCTTTCTAAAAAATAATCTTTTCTTATCCAATAAACGGGAGCGTTAGTTAAACAAAGGGGAATTGAAAAAGAAGTAGAAATAGTAGGTTAGGTAATTGATTATTTGATAAGCAGCTATCATAGCAGCTTATTTTTATTTTGGAAGTTTATTCAGCAGGAGGTGTGTATTTGTCAAAGGGGTTGCTCCATCATATCGAGCTGTACGTATCAAATTTGGAAAGGTCATCCGAATTTTGGGGGTGGTTTCTCGAGGAGTTAGGATATGTATCTTTTCAAAAGTGGGAATTCGGACAAAGCTGGAGACTAGGTGAAACCTACATTGTCTTTGTGCAGGCAGAGGAACGCTTTCTTGAAATTCCATATCATAGATGCCGAGTGGGGCTGAATCATCTGGCATTTTATGCTGAATCACGGCTTCACGTTGATGAAATAACGAATGTATTAGAGGCTAAAGGGGTCAATATCCTTTATAAAAACAAGCATCCTTTTGCGGGAGGAACTGCTCATTACGCAGTCTATTTCGAAGATCCTGATCGAATTAAAGCTGAATTAATTGCTCCTTTATAAAACGTGGTCTGCTTCTATTTATTATGGAAAGTGAAATTTATGAGCGGGAGGCTTAAAATGTTCATTGTAAATGTAGAAGGAGCTATAAGGAAAAATGACAAGTGGCTCATTGTTGAAAGAAGTAAAAAAGAGGAACATGCAGGTGGTTTGCTTTCCCTTGTTGGAGGAAAGGTGGATTTAGAAGGAAATTCATCAAATATTTTAGAAAGAACTGTAAAGCGTGAAATTTTAGAGGAAGTCGGTGTAAAAGTAAAAGACCGTTTAACTTATGTACACAGTACTTCTTTCGTAACAGATACTAATCATAATGTAGTAGATATTGTTTTTCTATGCGAATATGAATCTGGTGATGCATTACCTTTATGTTCCGATGAGGTCGAAGAGGTGTTTTGGTTAACTACTGAAGAGATTTTACATCACCCGAAAGCGCCTGTTTACTTAAAAGAAAGTATTAAATGTGCTGAAGCCTTGATTCCGGTCCATTAGTAGCAGGGGTCTATTAATCTCGTAATTGTAAAAAAAGCAGCCCAATTTCTCATTAATAATTATTGGGAAATTGGGCTTTAAACTTTTCTTAACTATTCTTTTATCAAGAACTGTGCTTTACAACAGAATCTATAATCTGATCCCAGTCTTCACTATGAATCTCATGGCCAGTTCCAACAAGTGTCAGCAATTCAGAATGAGGGATGGCTTTTTTAAGGGCAAGTCCGTGCTCATATGGGAGGGCCGGGTCTTCTGTTCCATGAATAATGAGAACTGGTACGCGGATCTCATCCATTCTATCGTAATATTCTTCTCCGCCCTGCAGCAGGGCATGGTTAAATCTGCTTGGCAGCTGATTGGCGCGGTCTGCTTCTCTTGCTGCAAGTTTATTCATTCTTTCCTGTTCGAAAGGCTTGGAGCCGGCTAGTGTTTTCCATCCTCCCGCGAGATAAGGAATAGCCGCATCCCGATCCGACCAATCGATGGAAGCGCTCTTCGCGTGGTAATCCAGGATGTTCTGATCCATTGGCGGCAGTTTTTCCATCTCAGTTCCAAATACACTTGATGCGATAAGTGTAAGTGTCAATACACGGGCCGGATATCTTAAGGCAAGAATCTGTCCGGTTAATCCGCCCATGGACATGCCGACGATATGGGCCTGGTCAATATGATAAGCATCCAGTACGCCTGCCGCATCGTCAGCCAAGTCCGTTATTGTATAATTGGAAGTCCCGGGTTCATAAGTGGTCGATCTTCCCAGATCCCGATGATCGTACCGAATAACAAATCTCCCCTGATCAGCCAGACGGAGACAGAAATCTTCGTCCCACCAGTCCAGTGAAGACATTGCGCCCATGATCAAAAGAATTGCTGGATCCTTGGAGTTTCCAAAACTCTCTGTACATATATCCACATTGTTTATTTTCATTATTTGCTCACTCATATTTTACCTCCGTATTATCGTATCACTGATTTAAATATCGCAGATCAGATTGTTTCCGGAGCATAGGACTGCCCCTGTTCATTATCTGTGCCGAATCCACTTGATAATCATGACGAGGCCTCCTTTATTTTTTTTAACAAGGGACTCATCCCTATATGTATTACCCTAACATATGTCTAAGCACTAAAAACCAGAAAAGTACACTATTTTTGGCTGGAATAGCTGATTGGGCAGATTAGAGAAGAGAAGATATAAGTGTTTTAGAATTCACATAAATTAATAGATGTACAGCCTTATCGAAGGTATAGACATAAGCATTTGAATTAATTACCAATATTTGTATTGTTTGGCAGTTGAAAGATAGGGAAAAAACTATTAAGCAATTTATCTATTAATTGTTCAGGAGGGAAAATGTGAATAAACAACCAAGAGACTTAGAGAAAAAAGATATTTCAGTAATAGACAGCAGTGTCGCTAAAAAATCTATGATGGGAACATCGATCGGGAATGCGATGGAGTGGTTTGATTTTGGTATTTATTCCTTCTTAGCTGTTACAATTGGAAAAGTTTTTTTCCCGGAAATTGATCCATCCTTTCAGCTTATATATGCTTTTGCTACATTTGCAGTGGCTTTTATAGCACGGCCGCTCGGAGGGATGTTCTTTGGAATGATGGGTGACCGCATCGGCCGGAAGAATGTTCTGGCCATCACCATGATTCTGATGTCGGCTGCCACCCTTAGTATTGGTTTAATACCCGGTTTTGCAGCAATTGGGATTACTGCCCAGGTCTTATTGCTAGTAGCCAGACTTGTTCAAGGTTTCTCGACTGGCGGTGAGTATGCGGGGGCAATGACCTACATTGCAGAGACCACTCCCGATAAAAAACGCAGCTTTATGGCAAGTGGATTAGAGGTTGGGACACTGGTAGGGTTTATTGCGGGTGCCGGCCTTGTAACCCTGCTGACATCTATTCTTGGAAGTGAGACAATGGTGGAATGGGGCTGGAGAATACCTTTCTTTATTGCTGCTCCACTTGGCATTATTGGTTTCTACTTCCGTAATCATTTGGATGAAACTCCAGCATTTGAAGCGATGAATCAAACTATAGAAGAAAGAAAAGAACATTCCTCTTTAAGAGAGATTTTTGCTGAGCATTGGAAGGCACTATTGATTTGCACATCAATCGTTATTTTTTACAATGTAATGAGTTACACCGTTCTTACGTATATGCCATCATATATGTCAGAAGAGCTTGGCTACAGTGAACAAAAAGGTTTATTGCTTCTTGTGCTTGTTATGATTGCGATGGTTCCAATGGTTTTAACAATGGGACATTTAAGTGATCGATATGGCAGGAACAGAATATTGAAAGCAGGCTTATTGGGGGCAATAGTACTAAGTATACCTGCATTCATGCTGGTTCGTTCAGGCAATATTTATGCGGCCTTTTTTGGATTGCTGATTCTGGGTGCGCTGCTGTCCACCCTGCAGGGGTCCTTGCCGGCTACCCTGCCGTCTTTATTCTTCACCAAAGTGCGTTACGGTGCACTTGCCATCACATATAATACGGCGACATCACTTTTTGGAGGAACGACACCGCTGCTTGTGGCATGGCTGGTGAGTGTAACTGATAATAAAATGGTACCGGCATTTTATCTGATGGGTATGTGTGCATTCGGAATAGTAGTTGTTACTCTGTTTGTAAGAGAGACTGCAGGCAGGTCGCTTCGAGGATCGGCTCCAGTCGTTGAACATCCGAGTGAGATAAAGGAAGTTCTTAAGAACCCTGAAAAAGCCTACTGGTGGCATGATGAGACAAAGCAAACAGGAAAACGCAGCCTGGACAAGGGGCTGCTGACCAGCTTATTTCAAAAACACTAAATCATTAAAAGCTTGCTCGCGTCTATTAACTTAGCCGAATTGAGCAAGTTTTTTTCTTGCTTTACAACAACAAGCGTGATGAGAATACTGTAAGTGCAAAGGGATCAATAGGGGGTAAAAAATAAAACTAGCCGTATTTAACATTGGGAACGTTAAATACGGCTAGTTTGGAATAGGCAATCAAATAATTATGTAAATACCATTGAAAAAGAGAAAGCTATGTGGTAAATTTATATAGATGTGCATTGTATTGATAAAGTTAAGTGTATTATCCCTATATTAATTATATAATGCCGTCGATTCGTTTGTCAACCTTTTTATAAATATTTTTAAGGAGTGTTTGCTATGAATTCAAAACTTCAGCACGAGCAAAAACGATTGGACGGTGTAATGGAGACGATTACGGAGGAAGTCCGCAGATTGGAAGAAGAAACCTCCAGGCGTAAAAACGAAGTGGTTCATATCCGCAAACACTTTTGGGATGAAGTCAAGGTAAACACGGATACCTTTGATGATTATTTGGAGACCATTATCGGTTTGAGGCAGGAGGCACAGGCTCTGTCTGTAAGTCAGAGTACCCATCGGCATGCTTCCAAGCGCTTGTCCACCCTGCGCCGGATGGAGGAGGTCCCCTATTTCGGACGGATCGATTTTACTGAAGAAGGCTCTTCCGAACAGGAGCCTGTTTATATTGGCATTTCTACGCTAAGGGATCAGAGCGGCGAGAATTTTCTTATTTATGACTGGAGGGCGCCGGTTTCGAGTGTGTACTATGATTACCAGCCGGGACCTGCTAAGTATGAAACACCCGGAGGCACTATTGAGGGCACATTGGAGAAAAAATGGCAATATTTGATCCGCCGCGGTGAACTTCAATCCATGTTCGATACGAGTCTGACCATTGGGGATGAAATTCTGCAGCAGGTTCTCGGCAAGGGAACTGATAAGCATATGCACAATATTGTCGCGACCATTCAACAGGATCAAAACCGGATCATCCGCCATGATCAGGGAAGGCTGCTTATTGTTCACGGTGCGGCCGGAAGCGGAAAGACGTCAGCTGCCCTGCAGCGGATTGCTTATCTGCTTTACAAGTACCGGGAAAATCTGAATGCTGATCAAATCATTCTGTTTTCACCTAATAGGATGTTTAACAGCTATGTATCCAATGTGCTGCCGGAGCTGGGGGAAGAGAACATGCAGCAGGTTACCTTCCAGGAATATTTGGATCATCGGCTGGGTAAAGAGTTCGTCGTAGAAAATCCATATGAGCAATTGGAGTATGTTTTAACTGCTGCGAAAACCCCTGAGTACAGATCAAGGGTTGCGGGCATTAAATTTAAAGCATCTGTCCGTTTTTTTGAGGCCATTAATGCGTACTTGAAGTCGCTGGAGTTATCGGGAATGGTGTTTAAGGATATAAGTTTCAGAGGAAAGCCGATTGTTCCTGCTCAGCAAATGGCAGATCAATTCTACAGCAGCGACACTTCACTCGGTTTTCATAACAGGCTTGAGAAGCTGGCGGATTGGCTTATAAAGAAAATTACTGAAGCTGAAAAAGCTGAACGGTCCAAGGAGTGGGTACAGGAGGAAATCGAGCTGCTCAGCAATGAGGAATACCATAAGGCACATGCCTACCTGGCGAAAAAACGCGGCTTTACAGGGGATTCGATTCATGATTATGAAATCGAGCCTGAAGCGTTAGCCCGCCTGATTGTCCGGAAAAAATTCAAGCCGCTGCGAAAACAAATCCGGGCCATGCGTTTCATTGATTTTAAGGCGATATACAAGCAGCTATTTGCAGATCCCTTGAAGATCCGAGAGTGGATGGAAGAGGAGATGCCGGCAGAATGGGCTGCTATCTGTCAGTCGACACAGGAAATGCTCGATGAAGGCAGATTATGTTATGAAGATGCTACTCCGTTTTTATATGTGAAGGAGCAGATTCAAGGCTTTCAGACGAATAGTTCGATTAAACATATTGTGGTGGATGAGGCGCAGGATTACTCTCCGTTTCAATTTGAGTTCTTAAAGCGTTTGTTTCCTGCTTCCAAGATGACGGTGCTCGGTGATTTTAACCAGGCGATTTTCGCCCATGCCAGCGAAACGGCCGATTTTCACACACTCACCAGCCTGTATGGACCGAATCAGACAGAACTGATTAATTTAGCGAGGAGCTACCGGTCGACTAAACCAATCATCGAATTTACAAGAAGACTGGTTCCTAACGGGAAAGAGATCATCCCCTTTGAACGAGATGGCAAGCTGCCTGAGCTGAAGCGATTACCCGGTCACACCGAACTGCACAGCTTCATTGCCTCGAAGGTTGCTGAATGGAGAAGCCAGGGGCTTAACAGCATGGCCATTATCTGTAAGTCTGCAGAAGAAAGTGCACAGGCCTATGAAGCCCTGTCCGGCATCGAGGGAATAAAACTCCTGAAAAGCAACTCGACCGAATATGAAGAAGGAGTCGTTGTCGTACCTTCGTATTTATCCAAGGGCATTGAATTTGATGCCGTTATTATTTATGATGCATCGGAAAGTGTATACGGTGATGAAAGCCTGCGAAGAGTGTTTTATACCTCCTGCACGAGAGCGATGCATGATTTGCAGCTCTGCAGCGTGGGTGAACCGAGTCCGTTCTTGCAGGATGTTTTGCGGGAAGGTCTCATTCAGGTCTGACCCGGCTGGGTGTATCATCTATAGTTAACTTAGAAAGAAGGATTGATCTAATGTCACAGCAAACCAATACGGATCAAAACAAACCGCCATATGGCATGATCGCCATTTTATTTATCGGGGCTTTTGTAGCAATATTGAATGAAACATTGCTGAACGTTGCTCTCCCATCCATTATGGAAGAATTTGATGTGAATGCAACTGCCGTACAATGGCTGTCTACAGGCTATATGCTTATTAACGGGATTTTAATACCGGCGAGTGCATTCTTCATTCAGCGATTTTCCGATAAGAAATTATTCATTACAGCCATGTCACTGTTTACTTTGGGAACATTCCTGGCCAGCATTGCGCCTGCATTTGGTGTGTTATTAGGGGCCCGGATGATTCAGGCTTCAGGATCCGCGATTATGATGCCCCTATTAATGAATGTCATGCTTACCGCCTTTCCGGTCGAAAAAAGAGGGGCAGCAATGGGGATGTTTGGTCTTGTCATGATTACAGCTCCAGCAATTGGTCCGACTCTTTCCGGATGGCTCATTGAACATTACAGCTGGAGAATGTTATTTGACCTTGTTCTGCCAATTGCCCTGCTAACCGTAGTTTTTGCAGTCTTTAAGTTAAAAGATATCACACCGCAGAGAGCGATTAAGCTTGATTTCATCTCGCTGGTTTTATCAAGCATCGGGTTTGGCGGCTTGCTTTATGGCTTTAGTTCAGCAGGGGAAAAAGGCTGGGATAGTCCCCTCGTGTACGGTACGATTGTGATTGGGGCACTTGCTTTACTTACCTTTGTACTCCGTCAGCTTCGGATGGATGATCCTATGCTTGAATTTCGCATCTATAAATATCCGATGTTTGCCCTGTCATCGGCCATTTCGATCGTGATCGCCGTTGCCATGTTTTCAGCGATGATTTTGATGCCCATCTATGTACAGACCATCCGCGGAATTTCACCGATGGATTCGGGTCTATTGATGCTTCCGGGAGCGATTGTCATGGGGATCATGTCTCCCATTACAGGGAAGCTCTTTGATAAGTATGGGGCAAGAGTTTTAGCGGTGATTGGGCTGACTATTACCGTTGTAACATCTTATTTCTTCAGCAGAATCGGCATGAATACGGCCTATTCAACCCTTGTTCTGCTGTATACCTTTCGAATGTTCGGGATGTCAATGGTTATGATGCCTGTCATGACAAATGGATTGAATCAGCTGCCGCCGATCAACAATCCGCACGGAACCGCCATGAATAATACACTGCAGCAGGTATCCGGCGCCATTGGCTCCGCGCTGCTGATTACCGTCATGAATAACCGTACGAAAGAAAAAGCAGAGGAGCTGGCTGCTGACACACTGGCCAATACGAGCGCAAGTGCAGCTCAGCCATCTGCACAGGCCGCAGCTGACATGCAGCAGCAAATCATGAATGAAGCGATGCTGCATGGCATTAATTTCACTTTCTTCCTTTCTGCATTGATTGCGGTCATTGCACTTATACTTGCTTTCTTTATTAAGAGAGTGAAACCTCATCATGAGAATCAGACAGGTGAAGGAGCAGCTGTTAAAGAGTAATCAATATACTGAAAACCGGGTGGTGTCCAGTTTCTGGCACCGCCCGGTTTTTTTTATGCTGCCGCTATTTTTTTAATAAAAAAGGGGCGGTTGCAATAACACCAATCACATACAAAAGCAAAGCGAAGTAAGCAGGAAGCAGATGGATGAAATCTATATAGTTAATAAAAAAGTGAGTTAAAATCCCGGCGGCAAATGCAGGGATGGCACCAATGGTGAAGGTCCACCATACCCAGCGTTCCCCCTCGCGGATGCCCCATAAAGCCAGCATCAGGACGAGCAAGCCTACACTCAGGAGTGCGCTCCCAAAGCCTGCCCGGTCATGTGCGATCACAGGAATTAACCGATCGTTAAACTCGTTAAGCGCTTCCGGAGTCAGGCAAAGATAAGCAAGATCTGTTGGTACAAACACATGTGAAGCTCCTATGGCGGAAATGACCATCCCGCCAATAGCTAATGAAAAGCCCAGTATTACAAAACAAAGCTGGCCGAATAAGCTTAGCTTCCACTGCGCACTGTTTGAAAGGTTTGAACTGGCGGGGGGTGCACTTGCGTTTCTTGATTTTGCATATCCCAATATAAACAAGGGCAGTAAAATAAGCCAAAACAGCCCATGAAGCCAATCGAAATAACCGTAGCCAATAAACAGGACAATCCCCAGGAAGCCGATGGTTCCTGCTATATTTACTGCTTTTCTTGCCCAGTGGAGGCCGTGTCTTATACCATGCCTGGCAAGCTGCATATAGATGATTCCACCTGAAATCATCGTTCCAGAAAGCGTCATTCTGTCATGTGCCATAAAATATAAAATGGCAGGGTTAAAATAAAGAATATCTTTCCTGAAGATCCCAAGAAATCTCTCATCATAGGGAAGGATCACCGAGGTCATGCTGAAAAACAGGGCAATAAAACCTGCAATGGCAATAGCCAAGCCAAACAGCCAATACCAGCGCCATCCTTCCACTTTAACAGGCTCCATCTTGAATGTGCTGGTATAGGCCTCGTTAATCCTCTTCGGCAATCCAGGTCCAGTGAAAATGTACTCATCGCCTAACAGGATTAAAGAAGCTCCGTTTTCCAGCAGTTTAATAGCATCTGAAGGCTCTTTAACACAGCCTGTAGTGATGATGGGCAAATCTTCGCTGTACAGCTTCCTGAGAGCTGCAAGCTTATGAATGAGTTTTTCCGGTGAATCACTGCCTGTAAGAAGAACTCCGTCCGGGCTATAGTCAAGCCTGAGAGTATCATCCTGTGAAATAGAAAGAATGATAGGTTTATTTAATTCGTATTTAAATTGATTAAATTGGCTCGCTGATTGAAAAGTATGGCTGCCCAAAATAAATCCGTCACTAAAAGGAAGCAATGCTTCACAAATTTGGATTGCCTCTTGATGAGTACCTTCAACGTTTATAAGAAACGGAATCTTCTTTTTCTTTAGTGAAAGCAGCTGTTCCTTAGCAGCCGTTAACTCTACGGAAGCGTCAGTTAATCTATGTATCTTCTCTTGTTTCGGGTCTGCATATAGTTCTTCTGATGACCCTCGAATGGAAACGGGCCCAATTTCGATAAAACCAAACCCCAGATTCTGAAAAGCCTTCATCCCCGATAATTGAGGATCAATCCTGCCGCTTAGTCCGACTGGAGTGGAAAAATGAACGCCAAATACATTTTTCGCAAGCTTGCAGGAGGGTTCCAAATGACCAAGAAATTCGATTAATCCTTCCCCTATACGGCTGGATGATATCATGCTCATTCCGCGATGGATAAACTCTCTGCTGAAGGAAGGGGGCAGCTTTTGAAGTATGGGCTTAAAAATAGGATGATACGACCAATCCGGCAAATAAACACCTCCCATTTTTATCTATTTTAGCATATGAGTTTGGATGGATAGGTTTTTATTGTAGTGGAAGAGTGTTCTTTCTTTTTTATAATTGGACCCATGCATCTCCATTAAAAAGGCAAAATATATCTTTATTTTTATTGCATATGCAACAAAAATAAGTTAAATTGAATATATTGCACCATTGTTGTATTTACAACAAAAATTCGTGTTAAGGAGCTGACTACGCTGGAAATTCTCCGTGAAATTGGCATGATTGCGAGGGCGCTGGATTCCATAAGCAATATCGAATTTAAAGAGCTTGACCTTACAAAAGGGCAGTATCTGTACCTTGTGCAAATATGTGAAAAACCAGGAATTATTCAGGAAAAATTAGCTGAAATGATAAAAGTAGATCGGACAACAGCGGCCCGTGCGATTAAAAAGCTTGAACTGAACGGTTTTATAGAAAAGAAAGGTGATGAACAGAACAAGAAAATCAGGAAGCTCTTCCCTACAGAGAAAGGGAAAAAAGCGTTTCCTTTTATAAAAAAAGAACATGAATATTCCAATGCGATTGCCTTAGAGGGATTCACTGAAAAAGAAGCAGAAATCATTTTCAGTCTGCTCCAAAAAGTTAGGAAAAATGTAGAGAAAGACTGGGAATATGTGAAAAAGGGGAACAAGAGAAATTATTGAAGGAGAGTCATAATGACTATTAATATAAAAAAATGTACGGTTGAAGATTTAAGGAGACTACAGGAAATTAGCTATGAAACCTTTAATGAGACGTTTAAGGATCAAAATTCACCCGATAATATGCAAGCCTATTTGGAAAAGGCATTTAACCTAAAGCAACTAGAGACTGAACTATCTCAACCTTCATCACAGTTCTATTTTGTTGAATTTGAGGGCGAGACAGCCGGGTATTTAAAGGTCAATACTGATGAGGCTCAGACTGAAGAAATGGGCGGCGAAGCACTCGAAATCGAGAGAATTTATATCAGAAGCCCATTTCAGAAACAAGGGTTTGGTAAGTATCTGTTCCATAAAGCCCTTGAAAGTGCGATGGAGCTTAATAAAAAGAAAATTTGGCTGGGTGTATGGGAAAAAAATGAAAAGGCAATTGCCTTTTATAAGAAAATGGGGTTTGTCCAAACGGGAGCCCATTCTTTTTATATGGGTGATGAAGAACAAACGGATTTTATAATGGCCAAGACTCTTAACTAATTTTTTCGAAGGGCGGATGGTTATGTATATTCCAAAATACTATAAAGTCACTAATGCGGATGAAATATGGGAGTTTGTTCAAAGTAACTCGTTTGGCACGATCGTCACAGTAAAACAAGGAAGGCCCATTGCCACTCATGTGCCATTGCAGCTAATAAAAGAAGGAGATACGTGCTATTTAACAGGGCATATGGCTTACGGGAACCCGCAATGGAAAACTTTTGCAGACTCTGAAGATGTACTGGTGATGTTCCAGGGGCCACATGCTTATATTTCTTCCTCCTGGTATGAAGAAGAAAATGTGCCGACTTGGAATTATCAGGCTGTCCATGTATATGGTCAAGCGAGTATTCTGAGTGAAGAGGAATTAAAGGGTGACCTGGCCATCCTGCTTCAAAAATATGAAAAGCATCGCAAAAATCCTGTCTTATGGGATACACTTTCTCCTGAGCTTGTAGAACAGCAGCTAAAAGGAATTGTTGGATTCAAGATAAAAGTACAGGAAATTCAAGCTGCCAATAAACTAAGCCAGAACCGTAATGAAAGAGACTATCAAAACATCATTCATAAACTCTATGAAGAGAATGATTTTAATTCTAAGCAAATGGCCCGGCTGATGGAAGGAAAGCTAAAAAGGGATTAAGTTTATAAAAAAACAGAGGAATCCAATGTCCTCTGTTTTTTTAGTGATTGGAGTATTATGTCAGGATGGAGGGAGATTGAACCTTTACATGAAACGAATGTATACCACTCTCATACATTAGTATTACAGGGAGGTGAAACCCAATATGGAAATCATTATATTTTTGGCCATACTTGGTTTATGCCTATTTGGTTTTAATTGGATAATGGGATACAGAAAGAATCATATCACGATTGATCTGGATGAGAGGTATGTGGACTTCAAAGAGTATATTGAGGCAATCCAGAGTGAACTTGTCAACCAAGGGAGAGAGGTCAGCTATGTAGGGAATCGAAAATTCATTATTGATGGCCGGACCTATATTTTCATAGAACGCAATGTTTCGATGGGAGGCGTTCCCCTGCAAAGAACCATTCTGAAACCTGAAAAGTGATTAACTTGAAGGTGTTAAAGAGAGATAGGGGGACTGAATCAAATTTGAGAATGTCTTTTATAAGAGGGAAAGATAAACCATCTTCCAGCGCAGAAGATGGTTTATTTCATATTCGGAAATCCCTGCTGGCGCAATGCTTCATACACCAATATCGCAGCTGTGCTCGAAAGGTTGAGTGATCGGACATTGCCATTCATGGGGATTCTTAAGAAATGATCTTTATTTTCTTCCAGCAGGTCTTTAGGCAAGCCTGTTGTTTCTTTTCCAAACATAAAATAATGCTCCTTTGAGACATCACTGAAATCAAAGGAAGAATGCGCCTGTTCACCAAAGGTTTCAATATAGTAAAACTCCCCCTGGTTTTTTGAGAAAAATTCATCCATGGAATCATAATACGATATGTTCACTGATTCCCAGAAATCAAACCCTGCCCGCTTGATCATTTCCGGCTCTGTTGAAAAGCCAAGCGGCCGGATCAAATGCAGAGCTGTATCCGTTCCAGCGCAAGTCAGGGCAATATTTCCGGTGTTGGCCGGAATATCCGGCTGATATAGTACGACATGTATGGCCAAGGGTTGTCACCTCAATGTTTTGATTTAGCCTTTAAATTATAGCATACGATCAAATGCGAGGTGAAAAACAGCAGTATTCATTTATCCTAACCGGTTTTCAGGATATTAAATCGAAATAACGCCAAATGCAATGGCAGCAATAATCATAAATAGTGAAGAGGCAACTGCCCACTTTAATGCAAAGCGCTGATTCTGACCATAGTCAATGCCGATCATGCCGACTAGCAGGTAACCTGCGGCATAGAGCGGACTTAGCACGTGAGCGGGCTGGCCGAGCACTGATGCACGGGCAATTTCAGCCATAGGAATATTGTAGTTCGCAGCCGTTTCCCCTATGATCGGGATAATTCCATAATAATAGGGATCGTTCGCCATGAAATACGTAAATGGCATGCTTGTGATCGCTGTAATTAATGGCAGCTGTGACCCTAACTGATCTGGAATGACTTGAACAAGCGCTGTCGCCATTGCATCCACCATTTCAGTTCCATTCATGATTCCTGTGAAAATGCCAGAGGCAAAGACTAAGGCGACAACTGCCAGGACATTTCCAGCATGCGCGGCAACACGTTCTTTTTGCTGTACTAAGTTGGGATAATTTATCATCGCGGCAAGTGCAAAGCCTAACATAAAGAGAACAGGGAGCGGCAGCAATCCGGCGATTAAGGCAATCAGAAGGGCTATGGTCAGTCCTGCATTTACCCAAATTAGCTTTGGACGCTTCAGTTCAGTAAGCGTTTCTCTGCTGGCAGCAGCGGCCACCTCTTCCTCTGCAGCCTGTAGCTCTCTGATAGCTGAATCATCCATTTGGCGGATTCCGATTCGTTTCCGTTCCTTAAGGCCAAAGTACCAGGCAGCAAGGAAGGCAAAAAGAATGCCGGCTGCCATTACAGGAATCAGCGGAAGGAATACTTCCTCGGTTGTAAGCTGCAGAGAACTGATGACTCTGGCTGTCGGTCCGCCCCAGGGTGTCATGTTCATAACGCCGATGGAGAGAAGGGCGAGCGTTGCCAGCATGTATAAATTCATATTCAGTTTTTTGTATAGTGGCAGCATGGCTGTGACAGTAATGATGAACGTTGTTGTTCCATCTCCGTCCAGAGCGACCAGCGACGCGAGAGCAACAGTTCCAAGGGCAATCTTTAGCGGGTCACCCTTAACAATCCGTAAAATTGTATTCACAATTGGTTCAAATAAGCCTGCATCAATCATGACGCCGAAATAGAGGATAGCAAACACAAGCATAACGCCTGTAGGAGCAACCTGCTTAATCCCTTCAAGCATCATATCTCCAATCCCTGTATAGAACCCGCCAATTAAAGCAAATATGATTGGCACAATAATTAATGCCAATAGGGCAGACATTCGTTTCGTCATTATTAAAGCCATAAAAACAGCAACCATACAATATCCAAGCAATGCGAGCATAAAACCCCTCCTAATCATTTGTAAGCGCTTCCTTTTGAATCACTTTATCAGGGGTGCTCCTGAAAGGCTAGATTAGTTGTTTAAGTTGAATAAAACATAATAATTTCATAATTTTCATATTTTTTATGAAACTAGAGATGAAGACATACTGGTTTACCGGTGAATAAGGGAGGCAGGAGGGCTGCTTTCCAAGTAAAAAGCAAGCCCCTTTATATGAGGGCTTGCTAGAGTTGTTTGTATCGGCGTTCGGGACGGCCCACACTGCCATAGACTATATCCACTTCCACAAGGTCAAGGGAAACCAGGTACTCTAAATAGCGCCTTGCTGTGGAGTGACTTGCGCCGATTTGCATTCCTACTTCTTCAGCATTCAGGCTTGTGGATGCAGCTTCCATTGCTTGTGTAACTTTTCGCAGTGTATGTTTGTCGATGCCTTTTGGCAAAGCCTCAGCCTCGTGCTTTGTCTCCGCAGCAGGGGAACTTTTTTTAAAAAGCCGCTGTATTTGATCTTGTTTAATATGAGCATTGGTTTGCCACGCGTGCCTTGTTTGGCTGTACTCTTCAAAAGTTGAAAAAAAGCTTTCAACCATTATAGGCTTCAGCAGATAGCTATATGCTCCCCCGCGCATGGCATCTCTTACGGTTTTAGCATCATTTGAAGCTGTTATCATGATGATATCGATATGACGGTGGTTGTGTTTGATCTGAAACAGCAAATCAATGCCATTGGCGTCCGGCAGGTGAACATCGAGCAAGATCAAGTCAGGTGTAATCACGTTTAGCAATTGAATCGTTTCAGAAGCTGTTTGTGCTTTCCCTATGACAGTGAAATCCTGTCTTTTTTGGATAAGCTGTTCATATACAGACGAAGCGACAGGGTCATCCTCAACGATAAGCACCCCAATTGATGGGTTAGTCATGATTTTCTCTCTCCTCCGCGGTTGTGTATTCAGGATTGTTTTTTGGAATGGCGATGGTCATGCATGTTCCTTCTAACCGGTCTGTACGGTACCATTCCCCGCCAAGCTGGCTTAGTGCATGCTGCATGATTGTCAGGCCCAGGCCGTGCTGCGGGTGGTTTTTGGTTGTGGCTCCTTCAGTGAAAAAGTAGGCTTCTTCTTCGGAGGTCATTCCTTTGCCATTATCTTCAATATCCATAACCAGCTCGTCTCCATAGTCTGTAAAGGACAAGTGGACAGCGGCGTTCTTTCCTTTCCATTCAGAAGATGCTTCAAGAGCATTATCAATCAAATTGCCAATTACAGTAACGACATGTTCACTTTGAATGGTATCAGGGAAGTCCAGCCATTGGCTGTTTTCATCAAAGGTGATTGAGACTTTCATTTCTTTGGCCCGGTTCACTTTCCCAAGAAGAACGGCAACAATTAAAGGATCTTTAATTGTGGACATTAAAAAGGTGACAGTCTGCTGCAGTTCCTGCACCTCCATCTTCATAAATGCCTTTGCCTCTTCGTAACGCTCCAATAGCAGGAGCCCGTTTAATGTGTTCAATTTATTTAAATATTCATGGGTCTGTGCCCGAATATGGTTCGCGTGCTGCCGGATCTCAATAAGTTCATTTGCCAGATCTTCTACTTCAGAGAAGGGGCGGATAGTCAGCACTATACCTGATATTGCCGTTTCTTCAGCTAAGATGGGCGAGAGGTCTACAATATATATCGAGTTCTTGATGAGTACTTGTTCCTGAATTAATTGATCCGGATTCTGTAATGCAGTTCTGATAAGCGCTTTCAAATGTGGCTCGGTCAGTGTACATTCTACATGCTCCCCCAGAATGACACGCGCTTTTTTATTGGCTGATAAAATTTGGAGTGCAGGGCTGATGGCAAGAGTGGCGTCCCCAATCGACTCCAGAATAGCCTGTTTTTCAGAAAAGGCATGGGAAATCTCCTCGGGCTCTAAATTAAATATTAGCCTTTTGACTCGTCTGGCAATATAAAATGCGCCTGGTATGCCAATCAGAAGGGCAAGTCCGCCGAAAGCTGCTACCCGCAACTGGTAAACAAAGATTCTGCTTTCTACTTCATTCGTTAAGAAGCCAACGGAAGAAACACCGATAATAGTACCTGCCTCATCATAAATGGGTGTTTTCGCTTTAACTGCTTCTCCTAAGACGCCATTTCCTATGAAAATAACAGAATCTCCTGCGAGCGGGGCTTTGTTGCTTGTTTCTGTCACTTTGCCAATTTGATCCGGGTAGGGATGGGAATAGCGGATGCCATCCTCGTTCGCTATTACTATATAATCTGCACCTGTCCGCTCTCTAAGTTTCTCGGCAATCGGCTGTATAAGCTGTGCCGGATGTTCTGCAGCAAACGCATCGATAATAGAATCGTTTTCAGCAACCAATTCCGCAACGGTCATCGCCTGCTGGCCGGTGGTTCTCTCAATCATTTGATCAATAATGGAGGAAAAAGAAATGATGATTAACAGTATGCAAAGTATGAGTACAGTAAGAACGAGCAGAACCATTTGCCCGAAAAGCCCCGGCCGTTTTAATTTAAAGAGTTTCGACACTTTGGCCACCTCTGGCAATTTTATTTACTACTAGATTAAAGGAGGCAATTCCATTCGGCAAGGTAAAGTTTAATCACAGGATGTGCCATTCTGCAGTTGGGGTGTTGCCACCCTGTACTCTATTTTCAGAATAAAGTAATTTTTGTAAAAATATGTTAAACTAAAGATTAGAAGGTACTTGAAAAAAGGAGGGGAAAATCATACGGACTAAATATTTTATTGTTTTGCTTCTGACTTTTTTGATTGAAGTAGGTGTAACACTTTTCGTTGCCTCCACATTCTCTGTAAGGTTCATTGAGGTCATGTTTTTTACTGGCATGGCTTTTGCTGGCCTTAGCTTTTACTTTTCAAGCAGCGGGGGAGTCATTTCTGATTTCAGTTCCTCAAATGCAAGCGCACAAACAGGCCTCATCCAAAAGCGGGAAGTGTTTGTGTTTAGGAGGGGGCCAGTCTTCACAGCCTCCATCATTTTTTTCTGCATTGGGTTAGTGCTGTTTATTCTGCTTATTTCAGGGGTTATTCGCCTGCAGGTTAAGGTGTGATGCTAATAATGATTCGCAGTAATCGTATGTCATAATCATTGTTTATATTGTACAACGGAAAGGGGTGTTATATGAGGATTAGGGCAGCCAATCTATCAGATGCAGGCGCAATTGCTAAGGTACACGTTGACAGCTGGAGAACTACATACAAAAATATTTTTCCAGAAGAATTCTTAGAAAATTTATCATATCAAAGTCGTGAAGAGTTATGGATTAGTATTATTCCACAGGGGATTGTCTTTGTGGCGGAAAATGATGAAGGACAGATTGTTGGTTTTTCATCTGGAGGCAAGGAAAGAAGTGGGGATTACAAGGAATACCAGGGAGAACTCAGTTCCATCTATATTTTGAAAGAATTTCAAGGGCAAGGAATAGGCAAGGCTCTTGTTAAATCTGTAATTAAGGAATTAGGAAAATCAGGGATGAACACCATGCTCGTTTTTGTATTAGCGGATAATAATTCCACGTTATTTTATGAGGCCATGGGCGGCAAGGTTATTGATAAGATTGAAGTTGAGATTGCAGGAAAGAAACTTTATGAACTTGTTTACGGCTGGGATACAATTGATACTTTAAATGGACAGGAATGAACTCGTAAGAACAGAGGCAGTCATGCAAAATAGGAGAATCATCCATATATATATATTCACGGTTTATTTATTACATTAAAAGCAAATATTTTAAAATTTGGGAGATGACGAAAATGAGCGAGAAATTATTACGAGTAGGTACAACCTATATTCCAGTAACAAATGTAGATCTTTCCTCTGAGTGGTATGTAAATAAATTAGGAGCAGAGTTAAGCTACAAAGATCAGGACAAAGCAATTTTAAATTTTGCCAATCAGAGTATTTTTCTGGTGAAATCTAAGGAAGGTCAAAGTGCCAATTTCTTTGATATTTACGGCAATGAGCGATTTTCGCTTACATTTGAAGTTAATGGATTAAGTGCCTTAGAAGCCATACATAAAGACTTTAAGCAAAATGGAATAAGAGTAGGAGAGATCGAAGACAGAGGACACTCTGGAAGAAACTTTGTCTTTTATGATTTAGACGGGAACAAATTTGATGTGTGGAGTGAACTGAGTCCAGCCTTCAAGGAGAAATATCTCATTTCTAAATAGATATTTTAATGAAGGTTTTCATAATACATTTATAATAAGGTGAAAGGTTGAAGAATAGTCGAAATCAGCTGCTGTCCAGGCTGATTTTTTTTATTAAAGAGGCGGGTTATCTTAAATGAAACTTATTCTCCACCTATCCGTAATATCAAAAGAGATATGAAACTTAGTTATAAATGAGATGAGGAAAAAACAATGGATATCATTATTGGAGTGGCAATTGCAGTGGCTTTAATCGGGTTGCCTCTATTATTGTTCACTTGGTCATTAGTGAGATTAGTTGATTTGATAAAGAAACGGTAAAAGATAGTAAACAAATAAAAAAGGGAATGATCCAAGAAGGATTATCCCTTATTTTTGCTGAAGTGGCATCTATTATTATTTATTGTTACTATTTTGTACTTGGCGATCTTCGCTTCTATTTGGATTGTTTTCTAAGGGGTCCACGGTATGCTTAAAGTTATAGGCTTTAGAAGTTGTGATAACACTTAAGAATAGCACAATTAAAACAATCAAAACCCCAACAATTATTAATCCCGTTAACATTTTATTCACCTGATTTCATCTGTTTTTTCATAATCGCCGTTTAAGGCTGTTCGGTATGATCATCATCATTAAACTTATCTAGCATTTCGATCGTATCGACAAGGTGGTTATTAAAAATTTGGCGTGCTGCTTGAAGTAATTCAACAATCATGGGGTCTCTTAAGGAATAGATAACACGATTTCCATCTTTCGTTCCCGTGACAATGTTTTTAGCTCTTAAGACAGTTAGTTGCTGTGAAACCGCAGACCCTTCACTTCCTACAAGGCTTTGAATTTCATTTACATTTTTATCTCCATCCGCTAATAATTCCAAAATCCTTATCCTCAACGGATGGGCAAGAGCTTTAAAGAATTCAGCTTTAAACTGCTGGATTTCAAGGTTCAATTTATTGGCCCTCTCTTTCAAATCGGTTTTTAAGATGAACTGGCAGCCTTTCGTAATTCTTCCCTATCACTTTCTTCACCAGAAAAGACTGTACATTCTCTAAATGCAAAGTGTTTGCAGCCTAGGCATTTCCCTTTATTTAAGTGTGTAAGTGAAAAATTAATCGCCTCACCAGTATGTTCAAAGAAATATTCTTTTCCTATAAATTCATATAATCCTGTCTTTTTAAGCACTTGTTTTGGCTGAGGTTTTATTCCAGATATTAAAATAATCCCGTGTTTTGAGAAATCCTTTATCACTCTGGATAAATAATATTCACCCGTTGTATCCAGCAGCGGGACTTTCCCCATTCTTAAAAGTAAAACTCTCGGTTTATGGTTGAACGTATTCATGACTGACTGTTCGAACGATTGAGCATCCCCGAAAAATAAAGGGCCTTCTACCGTATAAATACTAATTTGAGGACAGTCATGAGTATCTGTCACCATGTGAGATTGGATTTTTCCATGTTTGTTTTCGTGATTTGGCAGTGCCTTTGAAGCTACCATCATATCACTCATGCGTTTTGTAAATAAAACTATTGCTAATATGAGTCCTGCCTCAACAGCAATCGTCAGGTTTGCAAAAACCGTTAATAAAAAGGTCACAACTAAAACGAGTGAATCTCCCGTCCTGGTTTTTAATACATGATAAAATTCATGCTTCTCGCTCATGTTCCAAGCAACGACCATTAAAATAGGGGCCATACTTGCTAAAGGAATAGTCGACGCATAAGGTGCAAAGAGCAGTAAAATTAACAAAACCGCGATTCCATGAATGATTCCGGAAAAGGGAGAAACGGCTCCGTTTTTTATATTTGTGGCTGTTCTGGCTATTGCGCCTGTAGCCGGTATCCCGCCAAATAATGGAGTAATTATATTTGCAATACCTTGGCCTACGAGTTCTCGATTACTATTATGCTTACTTTTTGTCATTCCATCGGCTACTACTGCAGATAATAAGGATTCCATGCCGCCAAGTAAAGCAATAATGAAGGCAGGTCCGATTAACAGCTGTATTTTTTCAAGCGTAATCTCCGGGATCTCAAAACGGGGTAACGAACTTGGAATATCCCCGAATGTTGATCCAATCGTTGCTACTTGATCTGGATAGAAGAAAATTGCTACAAGTGTAGAAAGCAGTAATCCAGCAAGAGATCCAGGTATCCTGGAAAAGAATTTAGACGCCAGTAAGATGGTCACTAAACAAATCCCGCCTGTTAAAACACTATAACCATTCATGGTATGAAAGTGAACGATAATTTCATTTATATTACTAAGAAATGATTCATGCTTCTCAACACCTGTCAGTCCTAAAAAGTTGGCAATTTGACCGGCAAAAATGATGACAGCGATCCCTGCTGTAAAACCATTCGTTACAGGTCTTGGAATAAATTTAATCAAAGACCCCAGCCGGAAAATGCCCATAAAACATAATATAACCCCTGCTATAAACCCGGCAATTAATAGGTTTTCATATCCATATGTCATCACAATTCCAAACAAAATGGGGATAAATGCCCCAGTAGGTCCACCGATCTGAAATTTCGACCCGCCGAACAGTGAAATCAATATCCCTGCAATGATTGTCGTATAAATTCCATATTCAGGTTTTACTCCTGAAGCAATGGCAAACGCCATACCTAATGGAATGGCAATTACGCCAACCACAAGACCAGACAGAAGGTCCTTCTGCAACCTTTGTAAGGAATACCCGCTATATCTTCCAGTAAAAATCGATTTGTATTGCATATCTAACCCTTCTTTAATTTTATAATTTGTATATCTGGTTATTTGAATATACTATGATATGAATTTACTCCGATTACTTAATATTGTCAAAAGGAATTTTTAGGGGAGGTTTTATGAAGCATATCAAGAATCACGGGAAGGGAGATGAAGCGGTGTCCGTCTGGATATAAACGGAGAAGTTGGAAACCCTATAATGAAAGATTTTTATCGCAGTCTAACGGGCAGTAAGACCCCCGCTTCAAGACTCAGAGGAATCAAAGAAGGATAAGTGGGGGTCAAACTGCCCGTAAAGGCCCGATTGGCGAGATACAGTGAAACTTGCCGACGCGCAGGCAGAGGCTTAGTTGAACCAATCGGGTTCGTAGTGTCGATTGATCGAAGCGCTAGCGGAGATCTTAGCGACACTAGAACGCGACTAACAATCAGTGGGGGATAAGGAAAACCCCCACTGATTGAAGTTTCACTTTATAAGGAGGAATTCTAATGAGAGACAAAGATCAGGAAACTAGTGAAGGACTGAATCAGATATTTGAAATCATTAATGCCAAAGGGGATGTTGGCGAAATTAATGAAATCCTTAAAAATGGAAGTGCGGATGATGAACAGGAAAATTCCGTTCCTAATTCCTAAGATAAATGAAATCTAAAGCTGAAAATATTTTTATGGGCAGCCAAAAAAGTGGGGGGGGCATAATCGGTCAAAATGAACTCATCTGTCGCAACAAAAATGGATTGTCATCCAGACAATCCATTTCTGCTTTATTTATTCATTTCAACTGTTTCGTTAATATCTGTCGATTTAGAGTTTTGCCCTGTCATGCGTTTAAAGAGAAAAGCTGCTTTTTTCGTGAAATTGCCAGTCTCCCAATATTCGGCCGCTTCCGTTTTTACCTTAATAAGGACAACGTTGGGATCATCATAAGATGTCTGCATGATTTCTTCATATGCTTTGCTCCACAATTCTTTTTTCTTTTCCAAATCCTCAACGATTTCTGCTCTTCCGCGGACGGAAACATAGGATTTGCCTGCATAAGCTACATTAACATCCTGATCATGAAGAATTTCCTCATACTTTGCAGTCTCTTTTTTCGTGAAAAACCATAAGTCACCATCAAATTCTACTTCTTGTGTTTTCATTGGACGGGACACAAGTCCTTCCTCCGTAACCGTGGTCAGCATGGCCGTGTCAATGTCTTTGATTAACTCTCGCAGTGTTTCTATTTCTTCTTGATTTATCACGTTAGACATTTCCCTCACCTCGTAAAAGTTTTATAGAGTTATATTACCCTTTAAACAAGCTTTTATTCAGGTATATCCCAATCAAACTTTTTAAGGGCAGGATGTCTAAGATGCTCAGTCAAGCTGGGGAGGATGGGAATTGTGTTAAGCAGTCGAGTAAACGAGAGTATTCAAAAATTGTTGAGGTTTTAAGACAAAGACTGATGGAATCAGGAGGGCAAATAGGTTCGAATAGGGGACAGAATGATCTGTGATCAGCCGCTTATTTTTATTCTTTTTAACGTATAGGGGCAGGTTAATCGAGCAAGGAAGTCAAATAACTAGTAGTACATGCATACTTAAAAGTTTGGAGGAGTTACAGGTGGTTTTCGGTTCCTTATTATTTTCTATTCTTCTTTGGGTTATTGGGCTATTTATTCTGTATTTCGTCATTTCTGCAGCAGTCAGGGATGGCATTAACAAGTCTGTTGCTGGTCAGTTTCTTGAAAATAAGTACGAGAGTAAAAAGGATAAGGATTCCTTTCTTGATCGTGACTTAGATAATGACAAATAAGGCTTTAGTTCCCTCTATTTGAATGCACGTGATATATAATTAAAGGAAACTATCCAGAATATAAGGAGAAAAAAATGCATGCATTATTAATAGGAGCAACGGGAGCAACAGGCAAGGACTTGCTGGATTTGCTGCTGGAAGATGAGTCCTTTCATCAGGTAGATGTTTTTGTCAGGCGGGATCTTCCTATCCAGCATGAGAAATTAAAGGTGCATGTGATTGATTTTGATCAATCCGAACAATGGAAGCATTCAGTGAAAGGCGATGTCTTGTTTTCTTGTTTGGGAACGACCTTAAAAGCTGCGGGAAGTAAAGAAGCGCAATGGAAAATCGACTACGACTACCAATACCAGTTTGCCAAAATAGCCAGAGAAAACCATGTCAGTCATTATGTTTTGGTATCTTCAGGAGGCTCGTCGCCTAATTCTCCCTTATTTTATCCAAGAATGAAGGGGAAACTGGAGGAATCAGTAAAAGATTTAGGGTTTCCTGGCGTGACAATCTTTAAGCCGCCTGTGCTGGTACGAAAAAATAGTGATAGAACCATGGAGGTTGCCGGAATGAAAGCCGTACAGTTTTTTAATAAATTCGGACTGCTTCGTTCTCAGGAACCGCTGCCGACAGAAATATTGGCTCAAGCCATGATTCAATCCGTGAAACCGCCAAGAAGCGGCATTGTTACGCTTGAAGGTGAAGCGATTCGGGAATGTGCCGGGAAGTTTGAGTAAGAATCTGATAACTTTGATCCAAGAGGTCAAGGTTATTTTTTATGCTGCCCGAAAGGGAATTTATGTTAAAATAGAGGTAATATTTAGAAAATAAATACAACTCTACTTTCCGATAAGGCGGGATAAGATGAAGCATGAAACAAAAGAGCAAGTTATAAATTGGCTGCTTACGATCATGATTCTAACGCTTGTAGGTTCCTTTGTTTTATTTTTTATGGGCTATTATATGGCCGGTTTTCTTGTTGGCGGGATATTTATGACAATTTCCACTTTTTTGGCCCAATGGAGCTCAGATAAAAGTGCCGATTATATTTTCAGGGGAGAATATCAAAATAACAGGAATAAGTGGAATAATAAATGGTAGAAAAGCGGTTCTGATGGGAATCTTCTTTTGCATGTAATGGGCACCATAGCTGGCAGAGAACCTGGCTGGGATGAGGGAGAGTTATGAAAAAAAACTATAAAACATATGCTTTTCTTATTCTATTGATCATTGCCGTTTTGGCTATCATGGATGGCTTAACTAATTCAAATGAGGCTGAGGAGCTGCGGAAGGAAAAGGATCAGTTAGCTGAGGAAGCCGCAAGTTTCAAAAATGAATATGAAATAAAAGCTAGTAGGCTGGATGTGGCAATAAAGGAAAATAAGGCTTTAGAAGAAAGTCTTTCGGAATTGGAGAAGGAAATTGAATCTTTGCGGTCTGCTGTAGAATATAAAGAATTTGCTGCTGCTGTAAGGGAGGTTGACACTTACAAGGCCGTACAAACCTTTGAGGAGGCGAATAGGTTTATTGCCCTAAAAGACGGGGTAGGATCCTACACAAATGATAGTGAAGGAAACTGTCCTTGCGGCTTTTTCTTTGAAAAAGGGTTTGAATGGGTGCCAAATGCGGCTCTTGATCTTAAAGCGTCAGAATTGAAAATGATAAAATCTTCCTTACCTATCATACGGCAGAGGATATTAAACAGGATTATCAATTTGTTATGGTTAAGGCGCAAGGACGATTTGACAGAGAGAAAAAGTGGAGAATTGATGAAATCAAGCTGGTGGGCAAGGGAGACCAGTAGGGAAGCGGGAGGAAAAAAGAAAGGGAGTTAAATGATGACAAACCATATTCATTATGTCACAGCAGGGGATCGATCAAATCCGCCGATCGTTTTTATCCATGGTTTATGCTGGACGAATAAGATTTGGGAGCCGATTGTTAATGGCTTGAAAGATTCCTATTATTTAATTTTAATTGACTTGCCCGGCCATGGTAAGAGTAAAACGTTAGATCACTATTCCTTTGAAGAGGTATCCGGAGACATCCATGAGCTAATTGCCTCGCTTGGTTTAAGCAGTAAGGTATGTATGGCTGGGAGCTCTATCGGGGCGTCCGTTGCCCTGGTTTATACAAGTCTGTATCAAAATGTGAAGAATTTACTTTTGGTGGATGGGGGGTACTATCCATTCAGTAAGACAGAGGGCTTATCATGGTCAGACATTGAAGATGGAACGATGCCCAATCATATCTTCGAAAGCCAATCCAGCTTTATCGAGTTTATGAAGGGGGATAATCCTTCTTTATGGAATCCATCCATCGAGCAGGCCGTTTTGGATCAAATTGTCTGGAATGATGCAGAAAAGAAATATCAATACAAAATTAATGATGACGGACAGCTGGGATACATGAAGGCTGAATGGGAATTGAACCCGGAGGAAATAGCGGCTGGAATTCCAGAAGAAGTAAACATAACACTGATGATTGCTTTAAATGAAAATACCGATAAAGAATTTTCACTGGATTATGCATCTCGTATGAAGGCAATTCATCCATTTACGGATATCGTCATTTTTGAAGACACTGATCATCTCATTATGCTGGATGCTGAAACACGATTTGTTCGGGAAGTTAAGAGGGTATTGGCTGGTGCCGGTCAAAAATAAACTTTGGCATCAGTATTAACACTTTGTGCAAGATCTGTCCAAAGACTGTCATTATGGCAGTCTTTTTCTAATTTTGTAAATAGCCCCATTAGTGGGAGCTTACCATGGATACACACTTTTTGGATGATAGAAAAGTATGAGAGAATCGACAGATGCCTATAAAACCTGCCGGCGAGATCCAACACTTCTTTAATCTGGAAGTTATTGGTCGGATGAGCTATCATATCAGTAAACAGGTTAAAAAGGAGCAGAAAATATGACAGCCGACATTCAAAAAGGTTCCCGCATTGATTTAACAAAAACAAGGCCAGATTTATCGCAGCTTTCTATCCGGATCAGCTGGGAAAGTCCTGATTCTTATGATATAGATGCAGCTGTATTCATGGCTGACCAAAATGGACATTGCCCTGATGATTCTTCCATGATTTTTTATGGCAATAGTGTTTCAACAGATCAATCTGTACAGCATTCTGTGGTTGCAGAGACGGGCAGAAGCACAGAAATATTTCACATTAATTTGCCTTTAATAACACCTTCTATCGAAAAGCTTGTTTTTACGCTGACCATCTATGAAGGCGATAAAAAAAATCAGACTTTCTCAGCAATGAACAATGCTTCTATTTTATTCAGCAATGCAGCAACAGGGGAAGAACTGCTTACATATAAGCTGGGGTCTTTTACAATTGAAAACACTTTAGTATTGGGTGAATTATATAATAGAAATGGAGATTGGAAGTTTTCAGCCAATACCGGCGGTTTTTCCGGCGGACTTGCTGCACTATGCAATCATTTTGGCATTGAAGTGGAAGAAGATCAGGAGAGCGGAGATTTTGAGGCGGCACCTGCGCTGGAAATAGAAAGTCCTATTTTACAAGAGACGGCAGTAAAACCCGAACCGCCTAGTGTGCCCGAGCCAGCTGCTCAGCAGCCGTCGATTAAGCTTGGAAAAATTACATTAGATAAGCCTGGAGAAGGGGTTTCACTCAGAAAGGCTGCCAAAATCGAAAACGTTAAAGTCAGGCTCAAATGGACAAAGGGGGTAGATTTGGATCTGCACGCTTTTTATAAAACCAAAACAGGCCAGTTTGGACATATTTATTTTGGCAATAAAGGCGGGTTTCATGCCTCTCCATTTATTAAGCTTGATCGAGACTCCGGTGTCGGAAACACGTCTGGAAACAATTCAGAAAACCTAACGATCAAAACACTGAAGGATTTGGACTCAGTCATTATTGCCACGAATATCTTCAGGTTTCTCGGCTTCATCTCCAAAGGGGAGAACTTTGCCAAATACGATGGCCGAGTCCTCGTCAAAACCGGCAACGGAGATGATATAGAAGTTCCGTTAACGTCAAAAGTAAAAGGCAGATGGTGTATCATCTGCAAAATAGACAATACGGATGCAGCAGATCCAAAGGTTCTGAATATCAACCGGGTGCAGTCCAATAAGCCGGATATTGGAGATTTGTGAAGAGTAGATTTATAGAAAAAACCTGATAAAATTAAGCTGGTTGGAGGAGTTTCTAACCAGCTTAATTTTATCAGCAACTTAGAAATTAATTAAGTGAAGCCAAAGTGTATTCTTTGAAAAAGAATACGCTTTTTGTGTGCCAGGCATGTTCATTAACTTGGCGGTGAAAGTCCGCTATGGGCGTTGGGATATGCGAACCATTAGCTGAA
>NZ_JBQCMZ010000012.1:0-37629 GCF_051964675.1 Cytobacillus sp. SAFR-174
CCCCATTCAATATAGGAATCATCTTCTAGCTGCTTAACCTCTTTTTTTATATTGTCCTTGAAATAGGTGCCAGTTTAGTCAGCACCTTTTTCTCATTCTATTAATAGTTCATCAGAAAATATTTGAAGATGTTTTACAATTGGAAGGGTATCTATTCGCTGCAGAAGTACATTTTGATCGTAGTTCACAATAAAACGGGAATACTTATCCAGTTGAGATGATCTTGAGGGCAGCTCTTCGATGGACTTTACTTCACCGCGAATAGCGTTAATTATCAGCTTTTCTTTGGCAAAAATGCCTCCATTGATATAAAACAGCGAACCTACCCCATATAATTCTGCATCTTTTTCTGTATAGAAAAATCCTTTTAAAGGTTTTATCCTTTCATCTTCAGGGACATATGGCATTCCAGCTTCATCATCAGGATCGAAATTGCCGAATTCATTTATGCGTGTGAGCAGTAAATCATCTTTAGCCATCAGAACAAGCTGTTTTGTGTTGTTTTCCGATCCTAAAACATTTACATTCGATATTATTGCACGCTTGCCTGCGTATACAACAGAATCAAAGATTACCTGATCATTTTCTGAAGGTTCTCCAGTTTCATCACCATTTATTGTAAAGGATTCGTTGGAGATTATGGTTCCTGTCATTTCAATCGAAGTATTAAGAGCATTAATAGCTGTGTTTTTGCCTGACAATATATCACCGTTGACCTTAATGCCTTTACTGAAAAGTTCGTCACTATTCTGAGCATAGGATTCTATAATAATATCCTTTGCCGAAATAATATTTTCATTCACCTCAAGCTTGCCATTAAAATTGACTAGGTGAGTTCTCCCGGTTACAAATATATCCTCGTTTATCGTTAAATCTGTAAAATTCACGAGATAAAGGTCACCATAAACAATCAGCTTTTCATTCAATTCAAGAGAAGTATCCTCTGCCATAATCACCACATCCCCCTGAATAAGGCCGTTTAGCAGGGAAGCATCTTTGGGTGTGTTTATAAGGTAACTTTTAAAATCTGATTCATTATTAGTGCCTATTTCCTGCAAGATCTCGGGAAGCCCGGATTGCTTTTTTACTTGTTCCTTAATCAGAGTATTTATAGCGAAAGAAGAAAGAATTCCGGATTTTATCTCTTCTGAAAACGTATGGCCATTTCCGGTTCTGAAGGCAGGAATCCCCTTTGATGATAGTAATTCATTGGCTTCTTCATTCATCGTTTTTTCAAAATCGATATTAATAAACTGGCTGTCATGCTTAAGCTCAGGTACATGGTCTTTATAAAAATTCTTTTTTTCGAGCAGCGGAAGAAGGTTCGCTGTTGAACTATATAAATCCCCATTAATTGAGGACATATTCGTATCCTGTTTCTGATTCCTTCCATCACGCAATTCGTATTCAGCATCATCATTTAATGTTAATCGGTTAGCATACACATTTCCGGAGAAGTTTGCTGAACCATTTAAAAATAGACCGGAGCCATTATCATCAGAAAAAGAGCCGGCAGCATATTTCAAAAAACTAGGAAGGGGAGACAGGATGAGCCTCTTCCTGAGAGTCCGTGTAATCTTACCTTCTGTTTCAACAGGATTTTTAGTAACTATAATGATGTCTAATACTCTTGTAAAATCATTTTCCAGTTCAATATTAAATGTATCATAATCAGATATGTCATCCATGCAAGGTGTGGAGGAATCGATAAAGCTTGCACTGCTTCCTGACAGGTCAATAATATTCAAACAGCTTATATTTTCCTTTGTACTATAACGCAGAATTAAGTCATCTTTCAGCTTATTCTTCAGGTCTATATCAAAGTCACTCCGCACATAAAGTTTTCCTTCAATGTCCTTTCTCCGGTAATCTTCAAGTGGAAGGTTCGGCAGAATTCCTGCCAATTCGGAGGTCAATTGGTCGATTACCTTTACAGAATCATATGTTATGGTGATATCACTCTCCCTCGTTTCCGTTCTTTTGGCCCCTCCCAGAGAAGCTGCCAGAATACTCATTCCCAAAACGGTAAATATAAGGGACATTAACAAAACAGTAATAAGGGTATTGCCCCGCTCATTTTTCAGCAAATGATCACCTCTTAAAATCCAAACTTACTATTAAGCTCTAATTTTTCTTCAAGCCTTTCATGATCGAGCTTTAGCATTAAATCAATCATTCCCTGCGTACATTCTTCCTCATTTTTATCAGTAGACTCAGAACATGAAATTCCTAATGCGGATTCGCTGAAATCAGCTGCAGAAGTAATCTCTGCGCTATCAATTGAGATTGCTTTCCGGCTGCTGTCATTTTCAGAATCAGTTATTTCAATCCTGATCACCTGCTCCTCTTTATTTTCAGTGTTTTGATTTATGGTATAAAAAGTCTGCTGTTCTTTCTCTTGTTTAGTTAAAGATGTACTTGATGAATTTACCAGCTCAATGCAATTTTTTTCGCCGCATTCTCTGACATAGTCAAAAGGAAAAGAATAAAATGTGTTCATGATCATTGTTGCTGTATAATCGGCATCATCCCTAAGCTGCCCTTCAATGCCAATCTTATTGTAGAGCTTGTACCCAGAAGTGAATACTCCATAAATAATCGGAAGGATAATGCTGCTGATAACCAAAACGGCAAGCAATTCATAAAGAGTGGCACCGCGCTCATCGAAGATCTTCACTTTTTATTTCTCCTTCTATTTCTGTAGATTCTTCTTTTCCGTTGATCTCCCAGGTCACTGTCGCTTCCAGAGGCACAAAAAAGGAAGAATGTTCCCCTTTGGCGGGATTAGTATTCTCAACTTCGTTTTTTGGTAAATTAATAGTTATATTGTACTCAATATTATTTACTATAATTGGACTGCAGTTTGGTTCAGGAGTTTCACCATTCCAAAATATTTTATAAGAACGATCACAAATTAGAAGATTAAGGTAATGATCTTTGTCATTTCTAAACTCTTCCCTTACTTCTATAAAACTTTCTTTCTCAATATGCATTAGTGCATTTCTTGCAACATTGACAGCTGCCGTTTTCTTTTCATTCATATTGGTATAAGTGTAAGCCTGAGAAAAAAACTTCATGGTACCCATTAAAACTATCCCTAATATTGTTAGTGAAACAAGTACTTCCACAAGAGTTAAGCCTTTTGAACTAGTAAGTAATTTTTTAAATTTCATAGCCCACTCCTTCTTTCAAAATACCTATTTGTATTATACAATATTTAATAGCAAGATTTGTATTTATAGGTCGAATTATGCATTTTTTGATAG
This sequence comes from Cytobacillus sp. SAFR-174, assembly GCF_051964675.1. Lineage (NCBI taxonomy): Bacteria > Bacillati > Bacillota > Bacilli > Caryophanales > Bacillaceae > Cytobacillus > Cytobacillus sp. SAFR-174. Next base: position 3,267 of record NZ_JBQCMZ010000012.1, read on the forward strand.
GTTTAGCTGTTAAGTCTTAAAAAGAAAGGAGAGATGGAATGGTCACCCTTGCATTTGCTTTGGCATCTTTAGTTTTCATTATTCCTGCTGTTTATTTCATTCCTTCGGGCTTAACTAAAAAAGGAAAAATGTATGTCATTGTGGTTTCCATTTTGCTGGGCATGTTTGGGCTGACAGCAAAAGAATTGTTTTCTGAATGGCAGGCAGCACTTATTCTTTTGCTGCTTTTATTGACAGGTACCTATCTGGCCCATAATAAAATCACAGGATTATTTCATACAGATGAAGAAACAGGTGCTTTTTCCGCAGTCATTATGGAAACAGGAAATGTAAATGAGAATTTGAATGAAAAACATGCATCTGAGGAGTCTGATAAACCTGCTTTGCGTACCCTTGTTCAGCAGGAATCAGAAGAAGGTACTGCAGAATTAAACTTAATAGATTTTAGCAGCGAAGAGAATACAAATAGTCAATTTGACTTAGTTATAGAAAGTATTATTGCAGATCCTTCAGAAGAAGAAAGTCATCAATATGATCTAAATCTGGATGGAATTGAAATTATGCTGTTTGAAGGAGCAAATGAGGATAATGCTCCGCAAATAGATGAAAAAGATACAGAGGAGAACACGTTGGATCCAGCCATGCCGGAGATCGATTATCTGGCAGAACTGGAAGATATGATAAATGAAGAAATAGGAAGTTCCGTTTATTCTGATGTGGTAATTAATGGAACAGAAGATCTGGCTGTTCAAGATGAGATAAAGGTTTCCGATAATGTACTTGAAGAATACTTTGAAAGTCTTAATCCGATGGACGATTCAGATGATTCCAGATCTGTAAATACGGCTGGAGAGCATGAATTCGATTCGGAGGATCCTGTTGAATATGACTCTTCCTTATATACTGATGAAGCGGCGTCTGCTGCTGAAACTGAAATCGGAGTAGACGGTGAAAATAAGCAGGATACGGCACTGGAAGAGAAAATGCAGGCTGCCGAACAGGAAAACAGAGCAGGATTCCAGAGTCAGATGTTCCAGCTGATTGCACCACAGCTTGAGCTGGCACGGAATAACCTGGATAAAGATAGTTACGAAATGTTAGTGATTGGCTGCCTTAACCCTAATATGCAGCCCTCTGATTATTACACCTTTGCGAGATTACTATTTGATCACTATATCATTCATAAAGAGTTTGATAAATTACTGGAATTTGCCGAAGGTCTTGAAGCCAGATTTTCTGCTTATCCTGTCCTTGTTGAGGAAATCAGGTTTATCCAGAAATCCTTTGCTGCTGCAGCCAAGAGAAAAACTATAAATAAGGTGATGTTAAGATGAAAAAAAGTACAGAAATTACAGGTCTTCCTATTATCTCTATTCAGGAAGGCCAGGAAATTGGGACAGTGAAAACATTAGTCATAAATCCTGAAAAAGGTTCAATCGATTTCTTAACAATCGAGCACGAAGATTGGCAAGTCAGTGTAAAGGCCATTCCATTCAAAAAAATTATTGGTATTGGAGAATACGCGGTAACAGTGGAAAGTGACCGTGCGGTAATTGATTTAAATGAAATCCCAATTGCAAATCAGCTGGTAAACAAAAAGATTCGCATTACCCAGACTAAGGTAATGACACGAAAAGGCCAATTATTGGGGGAAACAGCGGAGTTTTACACAGATGAAGATACAGGAAACATTTTAGGTGTTGAAATTCAGCTTTCAGATGCTTCTGCAGTATTAGCTGCTGAAGAAATCTTAACATACGGTAAAGATATTCTTATTGTAAAAGAAGACGCATCTGAAAGATTTCTAAACAGTGTATCATTGCTTGACCCTGTAATGAGCAATGAAGCTCTTCCAAGTGATGGAGAAAACATGGATCAGCTTCAATCATTGAAAAACAAACAAATGGAATTATTAGTCGGCAAAGAATTAGAAGCGGATATCTATGACTTAAATGGAAACATATTGTTCCCTTCCGGCCGGATTTTATCCGAACAGGATGTACAGATTGCTCAAGAAGAAGGCCCAAATGTGGTTGTAAACCTGTCAATGAATGTGAACGCATAATTGAAGGAGGAAGCTCAATGTGAGGAATCCTCAGATTATAAAGCTGTTTTTGATTACGGCACTCTGTACCTCGTTTATATTTAGCTTTTCATATTTTGGAACTGCAGCATACGGAAAGATTTTTTCTGATCAAAGCGAATTTGCTTCCGGAACTTTTATCGGAAACGAAGATATAACAGGTATGGACAAGTCCCGGGCATTATCCTATATATCTGAAAAGCAGGCCCAATGGGTTAATGAAACGGTTCTGTCAATGCAATTTCAGGAAGTAACAAAAGAGGTCAAGGACATCCCGTCTTTTTATCAATTTGATGTAGAACAAAGTATTTCTCTGGCAGTGTCAGGCAAAAAAAATCATCTTATCGCAAAAATAGATGAAGAAAAACTCAATGCTGCTCTGGAAGAAATACTGCCGGAGCTTTATGCAGAAGGCATCGATCAGGATACTCTCATAGCAGACCTTCTTATGTATGCAAACCTGCTTGAAAGCGGGAATCATACGATAAAACTGCAAAACTATTTACCCGGAGACCTTATTGAGGATGAGGTGATTGCTGAATCATCAACTAAAATCTCCGGAAAAGAAAGTGTTATCAATATGTGGACTGGCAATGAGGCCAGCATCGAAGTTGGTCCGTATTCGCAGATTTCTTTTCTTGATCTGGCTGAAGAAAGAGGAAGTCTGCAGTTCGAGGCAGACGAAATGAGCATCATCTCATCTGCTCTTTACAAAGCCCTGCTGAACACCAACTTTATGATTACAGAAAGGCATATAGGAAGGCTGCTTCCGGGATATATTGAACCGGGTTTTGAGGCCAGAGTCGACTCTGAGAAACAAATGGATTTCATTTTTACTAATCCAAATGATCATAAATATGTGATTAATTTTCAGCAGCTTGATAAGCTTTTGTATGTTTCTGTTAAGGGGCCTAAGACGATTTACACATATCAGCCTTCTCTTAAAGATAAGCAGACCTTTAAGCCAAAAACAATAATTCAAATAGATGCCAAGCTGCCATTTGGACAAAAACGAATCGGAGCTGAAGGCAAAGAGGGCATCCTGGTAAATGTATTCCGCGATCAGGTGGATGAAGCCGGAAAAATAATAAGCTCCGAGAAAATAGCGGAAGACTTCTATCCGCCAGTACATGAGGTTCTCATATACAGTCTGGCTATTAAAAAAGATAAGGCGGACACTGATAAGGCGGAAATTGAGCCTGAAAACAGTGTAAGCATTGACGATAAGAAATCAGAATCAGATGGTAAAAAAACGTCAGCTGAACAGAAACCTGACAATAAGCAAAATGAAACAGACGGCAACAAAGGAACCAGCAAGAATGCAAATAAAAATGATGAAGATCTTTGGGGACTAGATAATGAAGCCGTCAAATAAAAAGGTAAGGCAGTGGTGGGTATGAAGCAGATGCGCAAGAGACTGGGAGATTTGCTGGTTGACGCCGGCCTTATCACCGGGGAACAGCTTCAAACATCTCTAAGAGAAAAGGATTCCAATCAAAAGCTCGGCGATGTATTGCTTCAAAAAGGATTTATTACAGAACAGCAGCTGATTGAGGTTCTTGAATTTCAGCTTGGAATTCCCCATGTCAGCTTGTATCGCTATCCCTTTGATACAAAGCTTTTCAGCATTGTGCCAAAAGATGTGGCGAAGCGGAATCTTCTCATTCCATTAAAGAAAGACGGAGAGAAGCTATTTGTAGCTATGGCAGATCCTATGGACTTTTACACAATTGATGATTTGCGGTTATCAACAGGCTTTCAAATTGAAGCAGCCATTGCCACAAAAGATGACATTCTCCGGGCAATTAATAAATATTACGATATGAATGAAGGGTTCGAGGAACTGCTGGGAACAGCGGGGAATCTGGATGCAGCAGAAGATAAGCAGATGGCGGATGAAGATTCGCCTGTCGTCCGGCTTGTCAATCAGATTATTGCCAGTGCAGCTGCTTTAAAGGCAAGTGATATCCATCTTGATCCCCAGGAAACAAAGGTGGTGATCAGATACCGGATTGATGGCGTTTTAAGAACGGAGCGTGTTCTTCCTAAGCATATGCAAAGTGTGCTTTCAGCCCGCATTAAAATCATGTCCAATCTGGATATTACTGAGCACAGAATTCCTCAGGATGGAAGAATAAAGATTAATATTGATTTTCATCCGGTAGACTTGAGGGTTTCCACATTGCCCACGGTGTACGGAGAAAAAATTGTGCTGCGTTTGCTGGATTTAAGCAGTGCTTTGAACGACATCCATAAACTTGGCTTCAATAAATTAAATCTTCAGAGATTCATAGAAATGATTGAAAAGCCTACAGGCATTGTTTTAATAACCGGTCCTACCGGTTCCGGGAAATCTTCTACTTTATATGCGGCTTTAAATCGCCTGAACAGTGAAGAAGTAAATATTATAACGGTTGAAGATCCGGTTGAGTATCAGCTTGAAGGAATTAATCAGATTCAGGTAAATTCCAATGTCGGGATGACGTTTGCAAAAGGTTTACGGGCCATTCTGCGCCAGGATCCCAATATCATTATGGTAGGGGAAATCCGGGATAGGGAAACGGCGGAAGTTTCCATTAGAGCATCACTGACTGGACATCTTGTGCTCAGTACCCTTCACACAAATGATTCATTAGGCTCCATCACCCGTCTTCTGGATATGGGTGTTGAACCATTCCTTGTTGCATCGTCTTTGAGCGGAATTGTGGCACAGCGGCTCGTAAGGAAAGTCTGCCGGGATTGTTCAGAGGAACAGCAGCCGGCTAAGCGGGAAATCGAGATCTTTGCAAAAAGAGGCATAAAACTTGAGAAGGTTGTGCGGGGGAAAGGCTGTTCCTCCTGCAACATGACTGGATATAAAGGAAGAATTGCCATTCATGAAGTGCTGGTTATTAATGATGAGATGCGAAAAATCATTATGAATGGTGAATCATTTTCAAAGCTTCGGGATTACGCAATTAGAAATAAAACAGTTTTTCTTATTGATGATGGACTGCTAAAAGTAAAACAGGGCATTACAACTACTGAAGAAGTATTACGGGTAGCTATACCTGATTAGGAGAACGGTATGAAGACAAAAATAGACTATCTGTTGAGGGCTGCATATGAGCTGAAGGCGTCGGATCTGCATTTGACAGTTGGGGTACCTCCTGTCATACGGATTAATGGTGATTTAAAAAGATATGGGAAAGAAAGTTTGCGTCCGGAAGATACCGAGGGTATGGCTAAAGCCATCATTCCTGCAAACATATGGAAAAAGTTTGAGGAGAATGGCGAGCTGGATTTCTCTTATGGAATACCCGGGCTGTCCCGTTTCAGAGTCAACGCTTATTTTCAGCGGTCATGCATCTCACTGGCCATCCGTGTTGTTCCTACACGAATTCCTGCTTTAGAAGAACTGGGGCTTCCTCCTGTCTTAAAGAAAGTGGCGGAAAAGCCTCAGGGGCTGGTCCTGGTGACAGGGCCGACGGGAAGCGGAAAATCAACGACATTGGCTTCAATGATTCATTACATGAATGAGACAATGAGGAAGCATATTATTACGCTTGAAGACCCGATTGAATATCTTCATAAGCATGGAAATTGCATTATTGACCAGCGGGAAGTGGGATTTGATACAAAGCATTTCGCAAATGGTTTAAGAGCGGCTTTGCGTCAGGACCCGGATGTGATACTTGTAGGGGAAATGCGTGACCTGGAAACCATCCAAACAGCCATAACAGCCGCCGAAACGGGCCATTTAGTGCTTGGTACACTGCATACCTCAAGTGCTCCAGCTACGATTAACCGAATTATCGATGTATTTCCGCCCTCCCAGCAGGCGCAAATCAGAATACAGCTTGCCTCTGTATTAGTGTCGATTATATCGCAGCGCCTTTTTCTCACAGCGGACAGGAAGGGCCGTCATGCAGCTACAGAAGTGCTTATGAATAATTCTGCTGTGTCAAACCTGATCAGAAATGAAAAGATCTACCAGATCGTTAATGTGATGCAAACGTCACGCGCCCAGGGAATGCATACACTCGAGACAAGTATTACTTCTCTATTGGAGAGCGGAAAAATCGCCAAAGAATCAGCATTGCCTTACATACAGGAAAAGGTGACTGATCATGCCCCGCTATAAATACAGCGGGCGTGACCGCAAAGGGAAGAAGTCTGGAATCGTGACAGCTGTTTCTAGAAGGGAAGCCATGCTTCAGCTGAAGGAAAGCGGTATAAGGATTCAGGATGTTCAGGAAGTGCCGGAGACGTTTTTAACAAAAGAAATAACAATTGGCAATCCGGTCAAGCTCCAGGACTTTGTCATCTATCTGCGCCAGTTTGCCACTTTGCTGAAAGCGGGGGTCACAGTTGTAGAATCAACCGCTATACTTGCGAAGCAAACTGAAAGCAAAGCACTCAAGAGGGCATTAATAGCTGTCGAACAGGATTTACGTGATGGGCTTCCGCTTTCAGATGCTGCATCAAGGCATAAAAAAATCTTCAGCGGAATGTTCGTCAATATGATCAAAGCAGGAGAAGCAGGCGGAAACATGGACGAAACGCTCGAAAGGCTTGCGGTCCATTTTGAAAAGCAGCATTACACAAAGCAGAAAATCATATCAGCACTTGCCTACCCGATAACTGTCGGCATAATAGCTATTGCAGTAGTTATCTTTCTGCTTGTTTCTGTTGTGCCTACTTTTGTGGAAATGTTTAAGGACTTCGGAGGAGAGCTCCCTGCCATTACACAATTTGTTCTCAGTTCCAGTGAGTTTATGCAGCAATACTGGTGGTTTGTCATCATCTTATTCTTGGCATTCTTTATGAGCATTGTGTTTATTCGCAACAATAAAGCTAGTAAATATTATCTTGATTATTTCCTGCTGAGAATGCCGATCTTCGGGAAGATCCTTCAGAAAGCAGCCATAGCAAGAATGACAAGAACCTTAAGCTCATTATTTTCCAGCTCTGTGCCGATTCTGCAGGCTCTAAGCATTGTTGAAAGCATTGTAGAGAATGAGGTAATGGCAAAGGTGATTGCGAAATCAAGAGATTCACTGGAGCAGGGGAAGTCTCTGACGGAACCGATGAAAAAACACTGGGTCTTCCCGCCGCTTGTATCGCAAATGATTGCGATCGGGGAAGAATCAGGATCGCTGGATGCGATGCTTGGGAAGGTAGCTGACTTTTACGAAAAAGAAGTAGAAAGCGCCACAGACAGATTAAAATCACTCATTGAACCGCTCATGATTGTCTTTCTGGCCAGCATCGTGGGGACTATAGTCACATCTATTATGGTGCCAATGTTTGAAATCTTCCAGCATGTTGGATAAAAATTTACAAAATATTAAAAAATTCGACTGTTCACAGTTATAGTATTTAGTATAATAGTACCATAACAGGAAAAATAAACTAATAGTTTGAGAGGGAGAGAAAAAATGCTTAAGAATCTAAGAAAACGACTTAAAGATCAAAAAGGATTAACTTTGATTGAATTGCTTGCGGTTATTGTTATTTTGGGGATTATTGCGGCGATTGCGATTCCTAGTATTGGGGGAATTATTCAGAATTCCAGAGAGGACGCTGCGAAGGCTGATGCTATTCAGGTGTTAAACGCTGCAAAGCTATTTGTAGCAGCAAATGGCATACCCGCTGATAACTCATTAGAAGCAACAGATTTAAATCCTTTTATAGATCAAGTTAGTTTACCCGACGGATATTCAGTTGCAGTTAATCAAACAGGGGGAGAAACTACTTACGAATTAACTACAACTTCAGCATTAGATGGAATAACATTTACTGGTGCCACAATTGATGAGATCAATCGTGATAATGGTAATGATGCTAGAACAATTGGTAATTAGTAGTTTTTTGATGGGTACCATCCTAGGCTCCTTCTACAACGTAGCAGGCCTAAGAATCCCGCAAAACCAGTCAATTGCAGCACCGCGGTCCCATTGTCCGCACTGTAAGCATACTCTATCACCTTTGGAGCTTGTTCCAGTCTTATCGTATATATTTCTTGGCGGAAAGTGCCGGCGCTGCAAGGCGCCGGTTTCAGCCATATATCCGGGTGTTGAGCTTTCAACAGGAATCTTGTTTGCCGCTGCACCAATGATTATGGGCTGGACTGCTGAATTATTTGTTGCCTGGACGCTGATTTCTCTTGTAATTATTGTGTTTGTATCTGATTTTAAATATATGATTATTCCAGATAAAGTTTTGCTGTTTTTTACTGCTGTCTTAATAGCAGAACGCATTTTTATACCGCTTTCTCCATGGTGGGACAGCATAGCCGGTGCAGGACTCGGTTTTTTCCTTCTCCTGCTGATAGCTGTAATCAGCAAAGGCGGCATGGGCGGCGGGGATATAAAGCTGTATGCTGTCATTGGTATTGCTTTAGGTGTAAAGCTTGTTTTGCTTTCATTTTTCCTGGCTACATTATTCGGAGCCGCCATTGGCGGTCTTGGCATGATAGTAGGAATTGTCCAAAAAGGCAAGCCCATACCCTTTGGGCCATTCATTGGGATTGGGACTTTACTGGCTTATTTTTATGGCAGAGAAATAATTGTGTGGTACTTTCATTCATTCCTATAAAGGGCATGGCATTTTGAAATAAGAGCTGGACTATTCCGGCTCTTATTTTTCCCTAGGCCAATCTAACATAATTAAGGAGTTTTTCATCATGGCAATGCGATTTCTTCCCGGAAAAAAGAAGCATGTAAATTTAATTATCAAAGACCATGTAATTCGATATGCAGAACTGAAAAGTCAGCGTGATTTGGATCTGGCAAGATGGGATGAACGGTTTTTGCCGCCGGGGATTATCAAGGATGGGAAGATCCTGGATTATGATACACTTGCTCTTATCCTTGAAGAATGCGTCAATGAGTGGAAAATAAAAAGCAGGCAGGTATATTTTACTGTACCTGATCCTTTTATTGTATTAAGAAAGCTGACCATACCAGGGGATGTCCAGGAGGATGAGATTAAAGGCTATTTATATATGGAACTCGGCACCAGCATACATCTGCCTTTTGAAGAGCCTGTTTTTGATTATCATGTTCTCAGTTCAAATCAGAAGGGTTCATCCGAAATCCTGCTGTTCGCTGCTCCTGAAGAGATTGTCATGGAATATACAGAGCTATTCGAGGGTGTCAAACTCCGTCCCGCAGCTGCAGATATCTCTTCTCTCGCACTGTATCGTCTTTATTGCAGCTATTTTGAAGAACAGCAATCAGAAGCTATTATGCTCATTCAGATTGACCTGAATTCTGCAGTGTGCAGCATTTTTGAATCAGAAATCCCGGTATTTATGAGAAACATTGCGATTGAGACAGACTTAACCAAGTGGGTAACAGCAGCAATGCCTAATGGAGAAAAGAAGCTGGAATACAGCGGTAAAGAAGAAGAAGTGCTGCATCCTCTATTGGATATCTACAATGACATTGAAAAAGTAATGAATTTTTACAGATATTCATTAAATCAGGGACAGCGCCAAATTAGCAGAATCATCGTAACCGGCGACCACCCATGGCTTGAGAATATTTATAGGGATATAAAAAACAGAATGGAAGTGCCAGTTGCTTCTTTCCAGGACTGCCTGAACAGCGGACAGTATGAGCTGCTGAAGCAATCAGCTTTCCATGTGAATATCGGACTTGGCTTAAAAGAGGGATAGCGCATGCAGGTTGACATTAATCTTCTTCCTCAAAGGGAAAAAAGAACCAAAAACATCTATATTATTTTAGGTACTATTGCTGTCTTGCTTATTGCTGCATTCTTGTTTGTATATCTAACAGTTGAAAAGAAGAACACTGAGCTTCTTCAAATTGAGAAAAGAATAACCCAGACAAATGAAATTCTTGAAGCTCAGCAGGCAAAGCTTGCAGAATATCAATCTTCCAATGCGGCAGAAGAGCTGAAAATTGCTATTGAATGGGCAGAAAAGCAGCCATTTGAATTAGTCTATCTTATGGAACAGATCACAAGGCTTCTTCCTGAACGAGGATTCGTGATTGAGTTTGAGCTGGATGAAGAAAATAGAGTCAAACAGATTGTTCAATTTGACGCGAAAAGCGAGGCCGCCTATTATTTGCATAGTCTGACAGAATTGCCGTGGATTGATGAAGCGATTATAAGCGAAGCTAAAACTGCAGACATCTTAAAAGACGAAGCAGCTGAACTTAGAAAACAGGCAAACATACAGCCGAGATATTATGCAGAATTTGAATTAAGAATTAACCCGGCATTGCTTAATGAGGCCGCCGAAATGGATGAAACCCAAAGTACAGAGGAGAAGGATTCCTCCGCGCAGCAAGGGGAAGGAGCTGATTCTCCGTGAACCGGGAAATTTCCAAAAAGCAGCTTGTATTTGTTTTGCTTGCATTGGTTTTTATAGCGGGAATAGCATTTGGAAGTAATTATCTCTTTATCAAACCGGTGAACGAAAAAATGGCCAGGAAGCAGTCTGAACTGCAAATGGCCACTCAGCAATTAACCATTATTGAGAATAATCTTCAGCAGCTGAATGAGCAGACCGTATTGAGTACGGTAGAGCTTCAAAAGCAGGTTCCTGTCAAAAGGCTTCTGGATCAGCTTCTTTTGGATATCGAAAAATCTGAAATTATTTCAGATGTTAATATCATAGAAATGAAGATGAATGGTACTGAAAGTGATGAAGAAATCGACCTTTCTGAAGAAGAAGGGAATCAGCCTCAGGAAGAAAATTCTGAAACGGAGGGTTCTAAAGAAATCTCAGAAACAGATCCATTGATAGAAGAGAAGCTTCCAAATGGTATTAAAAAGGTTTCGATTGTCCTAAACGGGCAGGCAGATACTTATTTTGAAATGGAAAGTTTCATTAAAAATTTATTGGATTTAAAGAGGATTCTTAGGGTGGAAAGTTTGAAATATACGGGCTTTGATGAAATTGTGAGTGTCCTGCAGGAAGACCAGATGGTTGAATTTGAATTGGCGATAGCGGCCTATTACTACCCTGAATTGACAGAGTTGCAGAAGGAGCTCCCGCCTTTGGATACTCCGAGAATATCAAATAAAAGGAATCCATTAAGCAGCTTCTCTGAACTGGAGGCTGAGGAGGATAATCAGACACCTTAACCAAAAAACGAAGAGAGGTCTAGTATATGATAACTGCTGCTAGACTAAACCATAAAGGGTTTACATTGATTGAAGTGCTGGCCGTCATAGTCATATTGGGCATCATTTCTTTAATTGCCGTCATTTCAGTTAATAATGTCGTTCAAAGAGTGAAGGATCAGGCATTTGTGGGAAATGCTCTTGCATTAAAGGAATCAGCGGAGCTTTATATAAGAAATGAAATCATCAGCGGAGGTATGCTGCCGGAAAAAGTAACATATTCAATGCTCGCTGATGCTGACTTCATTGAACCGATCAGAGATCCTGATACAAAAAATCTGCTGCAGCCTTCGGAGAGTACCTATGCTGTTGTCAGCGGAAAATCGATAACAGCTGTTTGCTTTATAGGAGAAAAGCGGAGTTTATGCTACTCAAATGGCAATGAAGGTATTCCCATAAATAAATTGGATCCAGAATTCATTACTGAGAATTAGCCAAAAATCCGAATGAAAAATTTGACGAAATCCTTCCGTAACAAGACGACAAAAGTCTTGTTATTTTTTTTTTTCATTATGTTAGGATGGAAACAATTCAGGAAACGGTACGGAAGGGAGGATGAGATGTGGACAAGCCTAAAAGCGAAAAAACAATCACGATAAAGATTAATGGCAAGGACCGTCCGTTTCAGGAGAAAAAGGAAGAAATGAAGGAAAAATCATGGGATCCGAGACAGCTGGATAGACAGAAAAAGCAGGATCAAACTGAATTTTTCGCTTCCATACAAACAGCGGCCGGCAAAGAGGCGGATGACAGCTTTGACTGGATTCTGCCTGAGGAAACGGAAGATGCGGATATAAAGGAATATAAAATAGCAGCTCCTCCTAAATTACCAGCTAAAAATGGTCTGAGTACACTGGCCAGGAAATTCCGGGGAAGAAATAAGCAAGGATTCTTAACATCCATTTTTCTCGCTGTCTTTTTTGCGGTCCTTCTTGGGACAAGCTTCGGATTCATCATGCTGAAGCTGGTATTCACAGATCAGGCAGCTGAAACTGTGGAGGCGCCTCCAATTAATGAAAAGCCGGCAGAAGCAAGTCTGCAGACTCCTGCAGGATCTGCGGGTTTAGAAACAATTGCAACATATGTAGTTCAAGGGGGCGTTTTTTCAAACAGCGAAGCTGCTCAGCAAATCAAGGATGCCAACTCTCAAAAAGGGGTTTATAGCCAATCCATAACAATGGGAGAGCAGACTTTTCTTTTCTTAGGGGTATCAGGCAGCCTTGATAAGGCGAAGGAAATAGGAGCTGATCTTAAAAGCAAGGGAATTGATGTATTTGCTAAAGAAGTAACCTTTGAAGGCAAAGCAATTGAAGGAGTAAATGCCGAAGAGAAAAAACTGGCTGAAATTGCTCCTGTTTTATTTCAAAGCCTGTCAGAAGGTGCAGCCAGTGCAACTCTCGGCAGCTCCATAACCCCTGAAACGGCTGAAAAAATAGAAAGCCACATCAAGTCAGTGAATGAACTTCAGGCCGATAAAATTCAAAATAAAAGCCTGATTTCGGTTAGAGAAGAACTATTGAATGCTTCAAAGCAACTGGAAACCTACCAGCAGTCAGGTGATGCTGCAGCAGCAGGTAAAATTCAGGAGCACCTGCTTGGGTTTCTTGCGGCTTATCAGTTACTTCTTCAGTCAGGCGGGCAGTAAGGACCCGGCATATTGTGCCATAAGGTTATAAGATTCGAATATTTTCTGGGAAATATCACATATTAAGCGGAGTCTGTTCGGGAAATTTAGACAGACTCTTTCTTTTTGTCATTATTTGATATGAAAATACCGTAAATTTCTTCTTTAAAATTGTTTGTCTGGCAATTTTTTGATACGATAAACCTGTATCTCCCAATATGATACATAAAGGTAAGGTGATTACATGCAAAACCTCATTTTAGCCTCTTCTTCCCCGCGGCGAAAAGAACTTCTTGAAAATCTTCATTTGCAATTTGAAGTCTCCAGCAGTGATGTCGATGAAAGTTTTGATCCAGTGCTGACACCAGGAGAGATCGTGAAGGAGCTTGCCCATAGAAAGGCAAAGGCTGTATTTAATAAGCACCCTGATTCATATGTAATTGGATCAGATACAGTGGTTGTTAAGGACGGCGCTGTTTTAGGAAAGCCAGACAGCAGCAAGGCAGCCTTCATTATGCTGAAAAGTCTGTCTGGAACCACTCATTCTGTTTACACAGGTGTATCTATCATGACGCCTGGAAAAAATGCCATTACATTTTATGAAAAAACTGATGTGGTGTTCTGGGAGTTAACAGATGAAGAAATTAACTCTTATATTGGCACCGGTGAACCGTTTGACAAGGCAGGGGCATATGGGATACAAGGCATTGGCAGCATGCTTGTAAAAAGTATAAGCGGAGATTATTTCTCTGTTGTCGGTCTTCCTGTCTCCAGAACGGTTCGTGAACTGAGGAAAGCGGGATATTCGCTTCCTTAATATACTTCATTCATCTTCAGCTCCCTGAGCCCAGAGTTTAGGGAGGACAATATGCAAACAGATTCTCTTTTAATTAAAGATTTTCCTCAGGATGAGCGCCCTCGTGAGCGCTTTGTCCAAAATGGTCCAGAGAGCTTGTCCAATCACGAACTGATAGCAATATTACTCAGAACAGGCACGAAAGATGAATCAGTTCTGCAATTAGCGAATAGGCTTCTTACCCAATTTGAAGGACTTCGGCTGTTAAAGGATGCATCCCTGGATGAAATAACGGCCATTAAAGGAATAGGATCGGCAAAGGCAATTCAGTTGCTGGCAGCAGTTGAAATTGGCCGGAGAATTTCAAAGCTCACATATGATGACAGGTATATTATCCGTTCGCCTGAGGATGGGGCAAATTATGTCATGCATGAAATGCGATTTTTGTCTCAGGAGCATTTTGTATGCCTTTATTTAAATACAAAAAATCAGGTGCTTCATAAGCAGACCATCTTTATTGGAAGCCTGAACGCTTCAATCGTACATCCCAGAGAGGTCTTTAAGGAGGCATTTCGCAGGTCGGCTGCGTCCATCATCTGCATTCATAATCATCCGAGCGGCGATCCGACTCCAAGCAGGGAAGACATTGAAGTAACCAAAAGACTTGCAGAGTCCGGAAAAATAATCGGCATCGATGTGCTGGACCATCTGATCATCGGTGAAAATAAATTTGTCAGTTTAAAGGAAAAAGGGTATTTATAACACTATGTTTTTGTTTGACGTTAAGATATAATATTGGTTATGATTTTTGAGATGCCTTGCATTTTTGGAGGCGGATTGTACTAGAAAAATAAAAGAAAATTCCATTAAAAAACCTTACTTAGGAAAATGAGCAATTTGTATCAGAAAGGGAGATACCATTTATGTTTGGAATCGGTACTAGAGACCTTGGAATAGATTTAGGAACAGCTAATACACTTGTCTATGTTAAAGGAAAAGGAATTGTTGTCAGAGAGCCGTCAGTAGTTGCACTGCAGACAGATACTAAAAATATTGTAGCCGTCGGTAATGACGCTAAAAATATGATCGGTCGTACTCCCGGCAATATTGTTGCGCTGCGTCCAATGAAGGATGGCGTTATTGCCGATTATGAGACCACCGCTGTCATGATGAAATATTATATTAAACAAGCCAATAAAAATAAGGGCTTTTTCTCAGGGAAGCCGTATGTAATGGTTTGTGTACCATCAGGTATTACAGCCGTTGAAGAGCGCGCGGTTGTCGATGCAACCCGCCAGGCAGGCGCTCGCGATGCTTATACCATCGAAGAGCCGTTCGCCGCAGCAATCGGAGCTAATCTTCCTGTTTGGGAACCTACAGGAAGCATGGTGGTTGATATAGGTGGAGGAACTACGGAAGTAGCCATCATTTCCTTGGGCGGAATTGTTACAAGCCAATCGATCCGCATTGCCGGTGATGAAATGGATGATGCGATTATCAATTATATCCGCAAAAATTACAACCTGATGATCGGTGACCGTACAGCAGAAACAATTAAAGTGGAGGTAGGCTCTGCCGGTGATCCGGATGGCGTCGAAAACATGGAAATTCGCGGACGCGATCTGTTGACAGGTTTGCCAAAAACAATTGAAATTACTGCTGATGAAATCTCGAAAGCATTGAATGATACAGTATATGCGATTGTGGATGCAGTAAAAAACACTCTTGAAAAAACTCCTCCTGAACTGGCAGCAGATATTATGGACCGGGGTATTGTCCTGACTGGCGGTGGAGCGCTTCTTCGAAATCTGGACAAGGTAATCAGTGAAGAAACGAAAATGCCTGTCCTTATTGCAGAAAATCCATTGGACTGTGTTGCAATTGGGACCGGAAAAGCTCTTGATCATATCGATTTATTCAAAACAAAAGCTAAAGAATCCAGATAAAGTGAAACTTCAATCAGTGGGGGAGGTTTTTTATCCACACTGATTGTTAGTTGAACCAATCGGGCCTTTATGGGCAGTTTGACCCAACTTATCCTCCTGTGATTTTCCGATAAATAATTGAAATGAGGGTACTACTGCCCGTTAGACTGCGATAATAGAGTTCTGAATAAGTAAAATAATAAAGCCCATTCACTTCTTTAAAGTGCATGGGCTCAAATTTGGTTTTTTATTGAGCTTCAAATGATATCTCTGCAGATATATGTTATATTTTGTTGAGCAGTGCCTAAATGGCGCAGGATTTCCTGAAAAAATACTATTCGAGGTGTAAAGAATGCCACAGTTCTTTCTGAACAAACGCCTGATTATTTTGCTTGTCAGCATTATTATTCTCGTGGCATTGATTGGATTTTCTTTAAAGGATAGAGAAAATTTGACCTGGCCTGAACAATTTTTAAAAGATACTACCGGGTTTATACAAAATGCTGTTTCCAGCCCCGTGAATTATGTGGCAGGATTCTTTGAAAATGTCGAAGACTTGCAAAATACATACAAAGAAAATAAAGATCTGAAAAAAAGGCTGGATGAACTTGCAAGACTTGAGTCTGAGGTTCAGAGGCTGAAAAAGGATAATACGGAACTTCAAGAGATTTTGGATAAGAAAGATTCTTTAAGTGAATTTGAGCCAAAGCAGGCAACAGTAATAGGAAGAAATCCCGACAGATGGCATGAGTTGCTTATTATCAATAAGGGGAAAAATGCCGGAATTGAACCGGACATGGCGGTCATTACCTCAAAAGGCCTGATTGGCAAAGTAAAAAGCAGCAATACATTTACTTCAACCGTCCAGCTTCTTAGTTCAATGGATCCGACCAATCGCATCTCAGCTAAGATTCAGGCAGGCGAGAAAAACTTTTTCGGTCTGATTGAAGGCTATGATGATGATAAAGGTCTTCTTTTGCTTAAGAAGATTCCTTATGATGCGAAGGTTGAAAAGGATCAAAACGTTATTACATCAGGTCTGGGCGGTGTTTTCCCTGAGAG
Source organism: Cytobacillus sp. SAFR-174 (assembly GCF_051964675.1). Taxonomy (NCBI): domain Bacteria; kingdom Bacillati; phylum Bacillota; class Bacilli; order Caryophanales; family Bacillaceae; genus Cytobacillus; species Cytobacillus sp. SAFR-174. Next base: position 19,898 of record NZ_JBQCMZ010000012.1, read on the forward strand.
TCTGCCGATTGGGAAGGTTGTAGATGTTGTTCCGGATGAATTTGGTCTGACTCAAACTGCATATGTTAAGCCAGGAGCAGACTTTTATGATATCGGACATGTAATGGTCGTTAAAAGAGGGGCATCACAGCCTGAACTATTGGAAATGGTTGATGAGAAGGAGGAGGAACTGTGAGAAGATTCCTTCTTCCTCTCATTCTCCTGGCCTTATTTATTGGTGAAAGCATATTTGTTCAAGTAACTCCGCATGATTTATTAGGCAGCGGAAAAATAGCAGTTCCCCGCTTTCTGATGGCTGCATTGCTTTTTTTGACCATTTTTGGCTCGAAAAAGCATGGAATTCTTTACGGCCTATTATTCGGGATGCTTTTTGATATTGTATATGTTGAAATTATCGGCATTTATTTGTTTCTATTTCCGGTCATTGCTTTTATTACAACCAAACTAATGAGAATTCTTCAGACGAATATAGCGATGGCTTCCATAATTGTGCTTTTGGGCATCACCCTCCTTGAGGCCGGTGTTTACCAGATGAACTTACTAATTCACCATACTGATATGGAATTTGCAGTCTTTCTTTCGTCCCGTCTCCTGCCTACTCTGATATTGAATGCCATTTTTATTATTATAGCTGTCTACCCATTTAAAAGACTTTCTGAAAAATTTGCAGATAGCTTAAACGAATAATTGTCTGAAGTGATATAATTTCACAATGAGAGAAAGAAACCGGATTACTCCGGTTTCTTTTAAATGAATAATTTTCAGTAAAAAAGGGATTTAGAAGGTTTCTGTCGAATTCTACCTTTATGTGCAAATAAGGATAAGGAAAATCGACATACTTTTTATAAAATCTCTCGGCGGGCTGTATTTGAAGTAAAAGTCTGCTTAAAAATAGAGTGCATCAGCACGAATGTGTTTCTTATCATTGAGGTGAACATCTTGAAATGAAAAAAAACCAAAACGTTACTATAAAAGGCACGAAAGATGGACTGACTTTGCATCTTGATGATTCCTGCTCTTATGGAGAGCTTAAGAAAGAGCTTGACAGAAAGCTTTCAGAAAACTCCAGATCTGTTGAAGACCGGCTTCTTTCCGTTAGGGTACAAGTCGGCAACCGTTATCTCACAGAAGAGCAGCAGGAAGAATTGAAGGAGTTAATCAGGCAAAAGAAGAACCTGATTGTTGAGTCTATAAGCTCCAATGTCATTACCAAAGAAGAAGCTGAAAAACAGAAGGAAGAAAACGAAATTGTATCTGTTGCGAAGGTGATTCGTTCGGGGCAGGTTCTCGAAACTCCTGGAGATTTGCTTCTTATCGGAGACGTAAATCCAGGAGGCACTGTTATGGCAGGAGGAAACATCTTTGTTATGGGGGCTCTAAAGGGCATAGCCCATGCCGGATGCCATGGAAATAATGAAGCCGTGGTGGTAGCTTCGCTTATGAAGCCGTCCCAGTTAAGAATCAGCAATTGTATTAACCGTGCCCCTGACAATGATCAGGAGGAAGAAAAACGGGAAATGGAATGTGCTTACATTGATGAAAATGATCAAATTACAGTAGATAGATTACAAGTTTTGATGCATCTAAGACCTAATATAACTAGATTGCAAGGGGGAAGCTAGGATGGGAGAAGCGATTGTCATTACGTCCGGAAAAGGCGGAGTCGGAAAAACGACTACTTCCGCAAATGTAGGTACTGCTCTGGCCCTTCAGGGAAAAAGAGTGTGCCTGGTGGATACAGACATTGGCCTTCGAAATCTTGATGTGGTAATGGGGCTTGAAAACCGCATTATTTATGATCTGGTCGATGTAGTGGAAGGCCGGTGCAAAATACATCAGGCTGTTGTTAAAGACAAACGGTTTGAAGATCTGCTGTATTTGCTTCCTGCTGCTCAAACAAGTGATAAGACAGCTGTTACACCCGAACAAATGAAAAAGCTGGTCGATGAATTAAAGCAGGATTATGATTATATTGTTATAGACTGCCCTGCCGGAATAGAGCAGGGGTACAAGAATGCGGTTGCCGGTGCAGATAAAGCAATTGTTGTAACCACTCCGGAAGTTTCAGCTGTGCGTGATGCCGACCGGATTATCGGCTTGCTTGAAAAAGAAGAAAATGTAGAGGCTCCTAAACTGGTAATAAATAGAATTAGAAGCCATATGATGAAAAATGGCGACATGCTTGATGTTGATGAAGTAACTGCGCATTTGTCGATTGATTTAATCGGAATTGTGGCAGATGATGATGAAGTAATCAAGGCATCAAATCATGGTGAGCCCATTGCTTTAAACCCTAACAGCAAAGCTTCGGTTTCCTACCGTAATATCGCCCGCAGAATCCTTGGTGAAGCTGTACCCCTTCAGCCTCTTGAAGAAGAGAATAAAGGTGTATTTTCAAAACTGAAAAAGTTTTTTGGAGTAAAGTAATAATATCAATTGAACCAAAGCCGGGGAGCCATCTCCGGTTTATTTTTTTATTCAGGACACCACTTCAAGTCATACTCTATTTGGACAACTCATAAACTTGTACAAATAGAGTTATATAGAAATGGTGGGGATATCATGAATTCAAGAGCGGATGAAATACGCAAGAGAATCGAGCGGAGAAAAAAGGACAAAGAAAGATTCTCGAAAAAGAAAGACTCAACGGTTCTGTGGACAGAAGACGAAGAGCGGTACGGGTTTAATAAGCTGCCCTCATACGAAAGCAAGCTTGAAGAGGGACACCACCCTTTATTTCGCAAAGAACTATTTTTTTTCAAATTGCTTGCTTCTGCCTGTGTTTTTTTATTCGCTGCCATTCTTTTTAAAAACCAGGCAGCGACTTTTGATCCTGCAAGAGATTTTGTAAAGACAGCAATGGAGAAGGATTTTCAATTCGCCGCTGTTTCCGGCTGGTATGAAGAACAATTTGGTAAACCGCTTGCTCTGCTGCCATTTTCAGATGGCAAAAGTGATGAGAAGAACGTTGAAGAAAACAGCGAATATGCATTGCCTGCTTCTGCAAAGATCCTGGAAGAATTTGATGACAATGGACAGAGGATAACAATCGAAACAGGAAAGGAAGCTTCCATTGAAGCAATGAGTGAAGGGCTTGTGCGGTTTGCCGGAAAGAAGGATGGTTTCGGAAATACGGTCATTATTCAGCATGGTGATAAAAGTGAGTCCTGGTATGGCAATTTGGCTGAAATTAATGTGAATTTATATCAATACGTCGAAAAAGGAACAGGTATTGGTACGGCGGGTGACGCCGGTAATGCTGAAAAAGGCTCTTTTTATTTCGCGATTAAAAAAGATGATGATTTTATAGATCCGATCCAGGTGATCCCATTTGAATAAAATAACAGGGTTAATTACACATATTCATATACATCCTTTGTTATGGGCGATTATCGGACTGTCTGTTGCGACTGCTCATTTTATGGAATTATGCATGCTGCTGTTGATTATCTTTGTTCATGAAATGGGCCATGCCGCTGCTGCATCCTTCTATTCCTGGAGAATAAAAAAGATTGCCCTCCTGCCATTTGGCGGTGTAGCGGAAATGGATGAACACGGGAACCGGCCGCTGAAAGAGGAGATTATAGTCATTATAGCAGGGCCGCTTCAGCATATATGGATGATGGGGGCGGCGCTGTTATTTTATGAGCTTTCCTGGCTGTCTGCTGATATCTTTCATCTGTTTATTCAATTTAATTTAATGATATTAATCTTTAACCTGCTCCCTGTCTGGCCATTGGATGGAGGAAAGCTTGTTTTCTTATGGCTTTCTCTTAATCAGGCATTTCCGGAAGCGCACAGAAAAACACTTTTCATTTCGGCTGCGGGTCTAATCAGTTTTATTATACTAACTTTGCTGACCTCTCCGGTTAACTTGAATATCTGGGTAATCCTCGCTTTTTTGGTGTTTTCGCTATATCATGAATGGAAGCAGAGCCGGTTCGTGTTTATCCGTTTTCTTCTCGAAAGGTATTATGGGAAGCACAGCGACTTTCGGACATTGAAGCCAATCGTTGTCCGGGAAGAGGAATTGGTTATTGACGTGCTGGAAAGATTTCAGCGAGGATGCAAGCACCCCATCATTGTTGAAAAGGACGGGAAAGAAAAGGGTGCATTAGATGAAAATGAACTGCTGCATGCATGCTTTGCGGAAAAAGTGCTGACAGCTAAAATAGGAGATTTGCTTTATGTTTACTGAAGAGCAAATTTTGATTAACATGAATAAATAATGTTTTAAAGTGAGGAAATCGTTTTGGATAAGTTAGTTGTAAATTATGCATCAAGAGAGCGCCGATTTGTGCATTTAAAAGATAATAGAGTCGAAAAGCTATTTATTGACCAGCCGAAGCATCGTTCAGCAGTTGGGGATATATACTTGGGCACCGTTGCAAAAGTAATGCCTGGATTGAATGCAGCTTTTGTAGAGATAGGTGAAGATCAAAGCGGATTCCTTCACCGGGACAAACTGGCATCTTATGTTTGTTCTGCCGAGGATTTGCAAGTGAAGGAAAAACGGAGCATTTCTTCTTTTGTCCATCAGGGAGAAAGGATACTTGTTCAAGTTGAAAAGGACGCTGCGGGCACGAAAGGACCAAGATTGTCTGGTTTAATTGAATTTTCAGGAGAGTCACTGATATATATGCCAAACGGCCGTTATGTTGCTGTTTCCAAGAAAATTGAGGATAGTAAAGCAAGAGAAAACTGGCGTCAATTTGGCTATCGTGCTAAAGAAGAGAATGAAGGTCTGATTTTCAGAACATCCTGCGTCAGCAGGAAAGAGTATGAGCTAATGGATGAACTGGAGAAGCTCAGGCTGGAGTACAGTGACCTTTTAAGGGAAGCGGAAATGAAAAAGAAGCCGGGAAAAGTGTATGAAGCGGATTCTTTTATTAAGGAAATTATCGAAGAGGCGAAGAAAATGGCTGACGGTGAAATCGCTGTGGACGATTTATCACTGAAGAATGTGCTCGTGAAAAACACGGACCTGCCAGTTCAGCTGTATACGGGCAAGAAAAATATCTTTTCTGCTTTTAATGCCGAAGCTGAAATTGATAAGGCGCTGAAACGAATTGTCTGGCTTGAAAATGGGGCATATCTTATTTTTGATGAAGCAGAAGCTTTAACAGTCATCGATGTCAATACCGGGAAGTTCGCCGGTAAACAGGACCGCAGGGACACTGTGCTAAAAACCAATGAAATGGCGGCGGAAGAAGCTGCAAGACAGATCAGGCTCCGTGATATTGGCGGCATGATCCTAATCGATTTTATTGATATGAAAGAAGCATCCGACAGGAAACATATTCTTGCCATAATGGAAAACGCGCTGAAAAAAGATGAAAGACGCACGAATCTTGTTGGATTCTCCCCTCTAGGGATCCTTCAGATGACCCGCAAGAAAACGAGACCGGCCATTTCAGAATCACTTACTGAAAGGTGCCAAGTATGCGAGGGCACCGGAAGAGTGCTGAGTGCTGAGACCATTGCCTTCAGGCTGGAAAGAGAACTGTGGGAACATCGGGGCAATGACCATGAAGCTGTCCTGATCGAAACCACCACAGACACAGCAGCGGTATTCTCAGGGGAAGATGATGACCACAAAAAAAGAATCGAAGACAGCATTGGCTTAAAAATTATTTTTTCCATTAAGGAAAATAGCAGGCCGTTTTATGAAATCCGAAAGTTTGGCAGTGCTAATGAGCTCGGATAGTTCAAAGCAGGCTGGGTTAAGCGACCCGCCTGCTTTTTTTACAGATAAGAAAGTATAACTTTGACTTCGATAACTGTCTAGCGCAAGCAGCCTGCCCCCTCGAGGTGAGGCCCGCAGGATGCGGGTCATGCAGACGTTGCCACAGGACGTGGCGATCTTAGTCTGCGTTCCTTCGTGACCAAGGCGCTTGCGCTTTTCTTAGTGCAGTATTTCCCACTTCCCTAATAGCCCCATTAGCATTATAATTGTATAGGCACGCAAAATAGTTACTTTAAGGTGCAAACAAAGAGAATCATATAATTCTTATTGACATGATAAATCATTATATGATAGGATTTTTATGTTATGTTTGTAGCGCACCCGTGCTACAACCGCACAGAACAGGTACATAAGCCCGCATTTCGTGTCGGCGCCTGGGATGGCGAGTCTTAGTCTAAGAGGAGGTGCAGTTCATGTACGCGATTATCGAAACTGGCGGAAAGCAATTACGTGTAGAAGAAGGTCAAGCTATCTACATCGAAAAGCTTAACGCTGAAGCAGGCGAAACAGTTACTTTTGGAAAGGTTCTTTTCGTTGGCGGAGACAGCGTAAAAGTAGGAAGCCCTGTAGTTGAAGGTGCTACTGTTACAGCTAAAGTTGAAAAACAAGGCCGTCAAAAGAAAATCACTGTATTCAAATACAAAGCGAAGAAAAACTATCGTAAGAAGCAAGGTCATCGTCAGCCTTATACTAAAGTTGTGATTGAAAAGATCAACGCTTAATCAGGCGATTTAAGATGATTGAAGTTACGATTATTCGTAAAGATTCCGGAAATATTCACTCGTTTGAAATAAGCGGTCATGCATTCTTCGCAAACAGAGGCAAGGATATTGTCTGTGCAGGCGTATCTGCCGTTTCCATCGGTGCCATTAATGCTGTCCATGCCCTAACCGGCGTGACACCAGAGATCAGCCATGGAGAAGGTTTTCTCCGCTGTGTTCTTCCTGATCTTCAGGATGACATGAATGAGAAAGTGCAGCTTCTGCTAGAAGGCATGGTTGTTTCATTGCAGACGATTGAAGAAGACTACGGAAAGTATATACAAATTACCTTCAAAAAGCAGGAGGTGGAATAAATGCTATTAAAATTAGATCTTCAGTTGTTCGCTTCTAAAAAGGGAGTAGGTTCTACAAAGAACGGCCGTGATTCAATCTCTAAGCGTCTTGGCGCTAAGCGTGCGGACGGACAATTCGTTACTGGCGGCTCAATCCTGTACCGTCAGCGCGGTACTAAGATCTACCCAGGTGTAAACGTGGGTAAAGGCGGCGATGATACACTATTCGCGAAAGTTGACGGTGTTGTTAAATTCGAGCGTCTTGGACGTGACCGCAAGCAAGTGAGCGTATATCCTGCAGCTCAAGAGGCGTAAGCCTTTTCGAGAAAACCCTAGCCCCACAAGGTTAGGGTTTTCTTTTTTTGGCAAAAAACCCGCTGGTGCACTTCAAATATTATCTGATGAATTTATAGCAGCTGAAGACTGCAGCTCTTCATCGCATAAGCAATATTTTCTTATTTATCATAAATTTGCTTACTGTACCTATGTTTTTTGATATACTTACAGCAAGCACAGTCTTCTGACAGCCTAATAACCATACAGGAGTGCATATATGGAAAAAGACTGGAATATGATTGAAGTGCTGCGTCATGCCCGGCATGACTGGCTGAATAAAATACAATTAATTAAAGGCAACCTTTCCCTTAATAAGATAGACAGGGCTAAGGAAATCATAGATGAAATTGTGGTGGAAGCACAGCAGGAGGCAAGACTTTCGAATTTGAATCTTCCTGGTTTTGCTTCGCTTTTATTAACTTATAATTGGGAGAACCACTACTTTCTGCTTGAATATGAGGTGCTCGATGATCCCATTGCCGGACGGTTGGATGATTCTGTCCTTTCTGAGTGGACAGGCTCTTTTTTGGCCATTTTGGACTCATCAGTAAAGCCTTACCATGATAATCATTTATCTGTATCCATCAGGCATGAAAAAGAAGGAGCTCGTTTCTTTTTTGATTTTAGCGGAATACTAACAGATATGGATCAATTGGAGAAGTTCTTTAAAAAGAAGAACACTGTCATAACGGCTGCTGTTCAGGAATTAGCTGAAGAGGAGCTTGCACTGGAATTATTTGTGCCATTCATTGCGAATGGCAGAGAGTGATTTCCGTCAAAAAAAGCAATACTAAGTGTGAAACTCTGCAGGCTGGGCACTTCTTAAGTGAAAGAAGCGGATCCGGTCAGTGCCGGTAATCTGGCTGAATGCCAGACAATCGGGACATACTGCAGACGGGAGGAATTTATATATGTTTGTCGATCAAGTCAAAGTTTATGTTAAAGGCGGGGACGGGGGCAACGGAATGGTTGCTTTCCGCCGGGAAAAATATGTGCCGAACGGAGGCCCGGCCGGCGGAGATGGCGGCAAGGGTGCCAATGTTGTTTTTGAAGTGAATGAAGGGTTGCGCACGTTAATGGATTTCCGTTATCAGCGCCACTTTAAAGCTCCCCGCGGTGAGCACGGCATGTCCAAGAACCAGCATGGAAGAAATTCAAAAGACATGATTGTTAAAGTACCGCCGGGAACAGTCGTAACAGATGCTGAGTCAGGGGAAGTAATCGCAGATCTGACTGAGCACGGGCAAAGAGCCGTCATAGCACGCGGAGGCCGCGGAGGCAGGGGTAATACCCGATTTGCGACACCTGCTAACCCTGCTCCTGAATTGTCCGAACATGGCGAACCAGGCCAGGAACGGGATGTTGTGCTGGAGCTCAAGCTTTTAGCGGATGTTGGTTTAGTAGGCTTTCCAAGCGTCGGAAAATCGACTTTGCTATCCGTTGTATCATCGGCAAGACCGAAGATTGCAGAATACCACTTTACGACAATTGCTCCGAATCTGGGAATGGTTGAGACTGAAGATGGACGCAGCTTTGTTATGGCAGACTTGCCTGGATTAATTGAAGGCGCCCATTCGGGAGTAGGACTTGGCCATCAGTTTTTGCGGCATATTGAAAGAACAAGGGTTATTGTTCATGTTATCGATATGGCTGCTGTTGAGGGCAGAGATCCTTTTGAAGACTATCTAACGATCAATAAAGAATTAAAAGAATATAACCTGCGTCTCACAGAAAGGCCACAAATCATTGTGGCTAATAAAATGGACATGCCTGATGCAGAGGAAAATCTAAAAAAATTCAAGGAACAGCTTGATGAAGATTATCCGATTTTCCCGATATCCGCTTTAACAAGACAAGGGTTAAGAGATTTATTATTTGCCGTTGCAGATAAGGTTGAAGAAACCCCTGAATTCCCGCTGTCACATGAAGAAGAGGAAGATACAGGTGTCCACCGCGTTCTTTACAAGCATGAAGCTGAACATACGGAATTTGTCATTACTAGAGATCCTGCAGGAGTGTTCGTTGTATCAGGCGATGCTATTGAGAAACTCTTTAAGATGACTGACTTCTCAAGAGATGAATCTGTCCGCAGGTTTGCCAGACAGCTGCGCGGAATGGGTGTGGATGATGCTCTTCGTGAAAAAGGAGCAAAAGACGGTGATACCGTTAAGCTGCTTGATTATGAATTCGAGTTTATTGACTAACCTTCTCGATTGACGGGGTGGAGAAATGAGAAAAGATAGATTCGATAAGAAATTTTATTTGGTTCGCGAAGATGTTTTGCCTGAAGCCATGAAGAAAACGTTGGATGCGAAGGAAATGATCGAAAGGGGAAAAGCCGAATCGGTTTGGGATGCTGTCCAGAAAGTTGATTTGAGCAGAAGTGCTTTTTATAAATATAGAGACACTGTGTTCCCTTTTCATACTGTTGTTAAAGAACGGCTGATCACTTTATTCTTTCACCTGGAAGACAGGTCCGGGACTTTATCACATTTATTGGGCGTTGTGGCTTCATCGGGGTGCAATGTCTTAACCATTCACCAGACCATTCCCCTTCAGGGAAGGGCAAATGTCACGCTTTCCCTGAATGTAACTGAAATGGGCATCGAGATTGAGGAACTATTGGCAAGGCTTCGAAAATTGGAGTTTGTAGAAAAAGTAGAGGTGCTGGGAACGGGTGCATGAAAAAATGTGCTCTGTACCCTGCCCTTTTTTCATTTTTCATTTTGCAAATCACATACATATGTTAAAGTAATAAAGTATAAAGAAAATTTTCAGTGATTTATAATAAGTCTGAATAGTAAGGAGGTAATTACCGTGAAGTTAGGATTTTTAGGACCTAAAGCCACTTTTACAGATATTGCAGCCAGGAGCTTGTTCCCTAATGAGACAGCCGTTGCCTACCCAACAATACCTGCCTGTTTTGATGCTTTAAATGAGAATGAAATAAAGCTGGCGGTAGTTCCTCTTGAAAACGCATTGGAAGGCTCAGTGAACATTACATTGGACTATTTAATCCATGAAGTAGATTTTCCGATTATCGGCGAACTGACAGCTCCAATTCGCCAGCATTTTATGGTTCATCCAGCTCATGTTAAGGAGTGGGATAAAACAGATGTGGTTTATAGTCATTCCCATGCAATTGCACAATGCCATAAATTTCTGCATAAAGAGCTGAAAGGTATCCCTTGTGAAAGCACTGCTTCCACCGCAGCCGCAGCTCAATTTGTAAAAGAAAATCCAGACATGCGGGCTGGCGCAATAGCTAATGAATTAGCTGCAGAAGTATATGGATTGGCGATCGTTAGAGAAGATATCCATGATTTTGATTATAACCATACAAAGTTCATTGTTTTAGCCAATAAAGAACTGTCAATCAGCGAAGACCGCAAGGAATTTGCAGGGCACAAGACGACTGTTATGGTGACGCTGCCGGCTGACCGATCAGGGGCTCTTCATCAGGTGCTTTCAGCATTTGCCTGGAGGAAGCTCAACTTGACTAAGATTGAATCAAGGCCGATGAAAACTGGATTAGGGAATTATTTCTTTATCATTGATGTGGATATGAAACTGGATGACGTCCTGATCCCTGGGGCAGCAGCTGAATTGGAGGCATTGGGCTGCAGTGTTAAGGTTTTGGGCAGCTATCCGTATTTTCAGCTTCGGAATAAGAACAGCAGAGTTCTGCAGGAATAAACAAAAAGGATCCGGCAAATACATATCCGGGTCCTTTTTGTATTTAGAGCTATTCCAGGTTAATAAGAAATCCCGCTTCTTTTAATAATTTCTCAGCTTCATCGAGTTTCCGTTCTGAGGCTGCAGATAGAGTATGGAGGTGGATGCCGTCTGTTAATTCTGATAAGAAAGCAGCCTTTGTGGAAGTAATTTTATCCATAAATTGCTTGACTTCCTGGCGGGTAGATACCATAACCGATGCTGTTAAGTCACCATAGACGGGATGTTCAATTCTTACATCTTTTACAGTAACTCCATGATCGACAAGCAGATTCAATTCCTCTTCAGTCCTCACGGGGTCATGATGACAGGCAATGACCCGCTCCGCTGCTGATGCAGGAGAAGCCTGATGAAGATACATATAACCCTGGCTCGTGGCAATGATTGGCTCTTTTCTTGCTTTTAAAAGGGTGATATCCCCAACAATTACCTGTCTGCTTACATTTGTTTTTGCTGCAAGCTCGCCTCCTGTAATGGGCTGCCCGCTTTCTTTCAGCAGCTGAAGCAGAAAGGTCCTCCGCTCTTCTCCGAGCACCTTTTTTTGTACATTCATATTTTCTCACCCTTATAATCCGATAATGTCTCATTCTAACATAAGGAACGGCAGAAGAAAAAATTAGAGCGGTACAAGTTCCCTGGCCATGATAGCAAGCTTTTCCCCCAATGCCTTGGCGTCCTCAGCAGATGTATTCCATCCGAAAGAAATCCTGATAAATTCTTTGCCTTTTTTATCTGCAACCCCCAGTGCCTCCATCGTTTTAGAAACTGTTTGCAGGCCTGTACTGCATGCACTTCCAGTAGATATGGCAAATCCAAGCCTATTGCATTCGAGCATGATGTATTGACCTTCCACCCCTTTTAGCCGAAGTCCCAAAGTAGATGAAAGCTGGTAAGAGCCTGAAAAATCGTATATTATGAATTTCTCCTGTGCAGGTTCAAGTTCCTTCAGGAGTATTTCTCGCAGCATTTGGAAATGGCTGTTATGCTTGCTCAAATTAATATAAGCTTTTTGAGCAGCCACTGTCATCCCGACAATCCCCGGAAGATTTACAGTGCCAGGCCTGAATCCCTTTTCATGTGAAATTCCGGGTAAGAAGGAGCTCCACCGCATGCCTGGTTTTAAGTAAACCCCTCCGACCCCTTTTGGCCCGTAAAATTTATGTGCAGAAAAGGACAGGCTATCAGCGCAGCGGGCGACTTCTTTTAAATCTGATTTGCCAAACGTATGGACACAATCACTATGCAGCATTATTTGTCTTTCCCTGCAGAGCTCGCTGATCTCAAGGAGAGGCTGCAATGTTCCGATTTCAGAATTACCGTGCTGTATGGTAACTAAGACGGTGTCATCCCTGATGGCGGAACTTAATTTTTTCAGGTCTATACGGCCATCTGAGCCAAAGGGAATTTTTGTAATTTCATAACCTTTCTCAAGGCGCAATTTTTCTAAAACACTATGAATGGATGAATGTTCCGCGATTCCAGTTATGATATGTTTTCCTGATTTTTCAGAGGCAGACAGCAACGCAGCTATTGCAAGAAAATTGCTTTCCGTACCTCCGCTGGTAAAAAAGATTCCTTCACTCTTAACGCCTAAAATGCCTGCCAATTCCATCCTGCAATTTTCAAGAAGCCCTTCTGCTGCGCTCCCGGTATCGTGAAGGCTGCGGGAATTGCCAAAGTATTCAGTTGAGGCTTTTATATAGGCATCTGCCGCTTCCTTGTCAAGCGGACAAGATGCTGCGTAATCGAAATATTTAATGTTCCCCACCTGCTTTCTCTTCTTAATTAAATCGTTCAAAAAGTCAGAAGTTCCTCTTAAACTATGAAAATCTCTTGTCATAATTCTAAATCTGTGTAAATATAGGTGTCAAGACACCTGTAAAAACAGGAGGTAAAAAATAATGAATGCCGACGTTTTAATTATTGGAAGCGGGGTAGCCGCTCTGCAGTTGGCAAAGAAGCTGCGCCAGGACTTGAATGTGATTATTCTCACAAAGTCGACTGTGAAAAATGGAAACTCATATATGGCGCAGGGCGGTATTGCTGCTGCCCTGGGGGAAAATGATCACCCATCAAAGCACTACATGGATACACTCGAAGCAGGAAGGTTTCATAATGATTCTGATGCAGTGCTGTCCCTGACCAGTGAGGCGCCATCCCTTATAAAAGAGCTGAATCAGGAGGGATGCCTGTTTGATATGGATTCTGATGGATCCATTGCGTTAGGAAGGGAAGGGGCTCATTCAGAAAATAGAATTGTTCATGGGGGAGGAGACAGCACAGGAAAAACAGTCATCGATTTTATGCTGTTAAAGCAAAATCCCAACGTTCGAATCTTAGAGGATATTCTTGTATTCCAATTGCTCATAAAAGACGGCAGGTGTATAGGGATAAAAGGAAAAGACTCTGCTGGTGCTATTCATCGATTCTTTTCCTCTCATGTTGTGCTCGCTACGGGGGGCTGCGGCCAGCTGTATGAATATACCTCCAATGCCGACACCGTAACTGGGGATGGGATTGCCTTAGCATACAGGGCCGGGGCAGAGATAGCAGATATGGAGTTCATCCAATTTCACCCCACACTTCTTTATAAAGATGGCAAAGCATTGGGACTGATTTCTGAAGCTGTAAGGGGAGAGGGCGGCCGTCTTATTACAGAAGACGGCCAGCCTTTAATGAAAGGTCTTCACCCACAGGGTGATTTAGCGCCAAGACATATAGTGTCGCAGGCCATCTATCATTCGCTGGAGAAGGGGAAAAGCGTGTTCCTGGATATCTCTTCAATTGAAAACTTTAAATCCCGATTTCCGACCATAACAAAATTATGTGAAGAAAACGGTGTAGATTTAGGTCTTGGGAAAATTCCTGTTTCTCCCGGCAGTCATTTTTTAATGGGGGGAATAAAAACTGATTTATTGGGCCGTACCAGCATTCCCGGCCTGTATGCAATTGGTGAAGCTGCCTGCACAGGTATACATGGTGCTAACCGGCTTGCAAGCAATTCCCTGCTGGAAGGACTGTATTGTGGCATGAGGCTTGCGGAGTGGCTAGATAAACAGCCTTATAGTAAACCTGCTGAAGAACAGCAAAGTCATAACCCTGAACTAAGGCGGCCATTTAAAGAAGATTTGCCTTCCGTTGAAGAAATTAAAATGAACATGATGAAAAATGCCGGGATTGTCAAAACGAAGAAAGGGCTTTTCGCTCAGATGGCCTGGCTCGAAGGCTGCAATATTGAAGAATGGATAAAAGCAGATCTTGAACCTTTTTCAATAGAGGAAATAACCCGGGCTTTTATGCTGATTGCAGCCTATCTGATCACAGACTCTGCATTAAGGCGAACAGAGAGCCGGGGTGGTCATTTCCGGCAGGATTATCCTTTCGAAAGCCCGGAATGGCTTGGAAAAAGGATTATTCACTGCCGAAAAGCTGAAAGGAATGGTGAAAATGAACAAATTAAAGCTGCGATTGCAACTTGAACAATATTTTCTCGAGGACATTGGTGACCGCGACCTGACAAGTGAACTTATTTTTGGAGAGGGCCAGATAGGAAAAGTCATTTTTCTGGCAAAAGACAATGGGATTTTTTGCGGTGAAGAAATAGTCAGGTCAGGATTTAAGGTGCTGAATCCTGCGGCTGAAGTCAATATAAAAGTAAAGGACGGAGAATGGATCGAGAAAGGTCAAATCCTTGCTGAAGTCTCAGGGCCAGTATCGGATTTATTAAAAGGAGAAAGAGTTATTTTGAATCTGGTCCAAAGAATGAGCGGAATAGCAACAAAAACAAATGAGGCTGTCCGGGTTCTTAACAGTTCACACACAAAAATCTGTGATACAAGAAAAACTACTCCAGGACTGAGAATGCTTGAAAAATATGCAGTCAGGTCCGGAGGGGGATTTAATCATCGATATGGCCTCTATGATGCAGTCATGATTAAAGACAACCATATTTCTTTTGCCGGCTCAATTGCGAAAGCTGTGGAAGAATTGCGTTCAAAAATAGGGCATATGGTTAAAGTCGAAGTCGAAACGGAAACAAAAGAACAAGTCCTGGAAGCAGCTGAGGCAGGTGCAGATGTAATCATGTTTGATAACAGGAGTCCTGAAGAGATAAAAGAGTGGATCAGAAGCGTGCCGAATGGGATAGTGACTGAAGCCTCCGGAGGAATAACCCTCGATAACCTGCAGGCTTACAGCGATACAGGAGTTGATTTCATTTCCCTCGGCTTTCTTACCCATTCTGTGAAATCACTTGATATAAGCGTGAAGGTTATTGTGGAATAAATTGTTGACAAAGGGGTTTGGGGCATATGAATATTTTTCAGACAGCAGAAAAACAAGCAAATATCCTACCGGAAAAATATCGGATGATGACTGTGAAGGAACTGGAGGATCGGGCAAGAGAGATAAAAAATAAGTTTGGGAATAAGCTGTTCATTCCGGGTCATCATTATCAGAAGGATGAGGTCATCCAATTTGCGGACGCTACAGGTGATTCACTCAAGCTTGCACAGCTTTCACAGGAAAATACCGAGGCAGAATATATTGTATTTTGCGGAGTGCACTTTATGGCTGAAACGGCGGATATATTAACATCTCCACATCAAAAGGTGATTTTGCCTGATATGCGTGCAGGCTGTTCCATGGCTGATATGGCTGATATCAGCCAAACAGAAAGAGCCTGGACGAAGCTGCAGAATATGTTTGGCGATACTATGCTTCCTCTAACATATGTAAACTCTACTGCGTCCATAAAGGCTTTTGTTGGCCGTTACGGGGGAGCGACAGTTACTTCTTCGAATGCTGAAAAAATGGTGAGCTGGGCCTTTGAGCAGAAGCCGAGAATTCTTTTTCTGCCTGATCAGCATCTTGGAAGAAATACAGCATATAACCTGGGGATAGCCCTTGAAGAAATGGCTGTTTGGAACCCTATTACAGATCAGCTGGAACATGAAGGGCAGCTGGAGGACATAAAAGTGATTCTTTGGAAAGGACATTGTTCTGTTCATGAAAACTTTACTATAGAAAATGTCCAAGAGGTTCGCGAACAATATCCCGATATGAAAATCATTGTCCATCCCGAATGCAGGAGAGAAGTGGTGGAGCTTTCCGATATGGCAGGGTCAACCAATTACATTATCGAAGCAATTGAACACTCAGAGCCTGGATCTTCCTGGGCGATCGGTACAGAGATGAATTTAGTTAAAAGGATTATCGCACGGCATCGGGATAAGAAAATTATCTCACTTAACCCGCATATGTGTCCTTGCCTGACCATGAATCGAATCGATTTGCCGCACCTGGTTTGGTCTCTTGAAGCAATCGGGGAGGGTGAAAGCCAAAATCTGATTCAGGTTGAAGAACCAACTGCGGCATATGCTAAACTGGCACTTGGCAGGATGCTTGAACGTCCATAAATGCGGCAAAAAGTTTTCAGGCTGCTAAAATTGAAAAATAGCCCGCAGGGTAAAATATACTTCGCGGAAGCTATGCCGGAATAAAAAAATTCTCCACTTCAGGAGGATTTTTTTATTGCCTTAATGCCCATTGCTGTGATTGGTCTCTGAATGAAACGATGAATCATAATTCCCGGAAAAAAAGCATATCTTTTTGTGTAGATTGTTAGCAATTTGCCCAATCCTTCATACACTATATGGACTCATCGAGATTAACGGGCACTAATCTGCACCTTTCACATAAATGGATGAAATGCCCGTAAATGCTGATTAGGGCACAGACTGAGAAAGCCGCGCCTGCGGCACATTCTGTGTGACCCACATCATGTGGACCTAAGGCCAGCCATCACAGATGGAAGCATCACCTTAAGCATAGGAGGGAATTCAGAGTGAAAATCCATATCGTACAGAAAGGGGATACTCTTTGGAAGATTGCCAAAAAGTACGGCGTGAATTTTGAAGAGCTGAAAAAGATGAATACACAGCTCAGCAACCCTGATATGATTATGCCCGGTATGAAAATAAAAGTTCCTGCAAGTGGAGGCTCTATAAAAAAAGAAGCTCCTATTGGAGGAAAACCGGAAGCAAAAATAAATTTGGGTGCCAAAAAGGAAATGCCAAAAGCAGAACAGCCTTTTGCCAAAGAGAAACCTATTACCATGCCGAAAGCTGAAGCACCAAAAAAGGAAATGCCAAAAGTAACGGCACCGAAGGTTGAAATTCCGAAAGAAGTGCCTAAGACTGCACCAAAAGCAGAGGCCCCGAAGGAAGTTCCAAAAAAACCTTATAAGCCCAAAATGCCAACACCTATTATGCCGGAAATTGATATAAATAATTATTACATGATGAATATTCAGCAGCCGGCACCGCAGCAAAAGCCGCTGCCGGCAAAAGAGGTTAAGCCGCAGCAACAGAAACCTCTGCCTGCAAAAGAAGTTAAAGCAAAGGAAAAACCAGTGAAGCCTGCAGAAACAAAACCGCAGCAAAAACCATTGCCAATTTCAGAATCTAAGCCGCAGCCCCAGCTCCCGCCTAAACCAGTTAATATCCTTCCGCAGGTAAAGCCGTCATCAAATCAAGAAAGCCCAGAATCGCCTGAAAGCGAATCATCTATTTATACACATCAAGGAGGTCAATATCAGCCGATGTTTCCTTATAATCCATGTTACCCGCAAATGCCATTCCCACAAGTACAGGGAGCAATGATGCCGCAGATGCCGCACCAGATGCCACAGGTACAGGGAGCAATGATGCCGCAAATGCCGCACCAGATGCCACAGGTACAAGGGGCGATGATGCCGCAGATGCCCCACCAAATGCCGCAGGTGCAGGGAGCAATGATGCCGCAGATGCCGCACCAGATGCCGCAGGTACAGGGAGCAATGATGCCGCAGATGCCGCACCA
>NZ_JBQCMZ010000012.1:37729-140746 GCF_051964675.1 Cytobacillus sp. SAFR-174
CCGCAGATGCCGCACCAGATGCCGCAGGTACAGGGAGCAATGATGCCGCAGATGCCGCACCAGATGCCGCAGGTACAAGGGGCGATGATGCCGCAGATGCCGCACCAAATGCCGCAGGTACAGGGGGCAATGATGCCGCAGATGCCGCACCAGATGCCGCAGGTACAAGGGGGAATGATGCCGCAAATGCCGCACCAGATGCCACCGGGTGTGATGGGAGCAGAAGATATGGGAATGCAAATGCCGCATCAGATGCCACAGGTGCAGGGAATGGAAGAATCCCCAGGCATGTCTCAAAAGCCATTGATGCCTGGCTCGGTGATGGGAGCTTCCGATGATTGCGGGTGTGGAGGACCTCAATTTGCTCCTGGAGGCTACGGACCAGGACCAGGATTTGGTCCAGGGCAGGGATATGGTCCGGGATTCGGCTATGGTCCGGGACCAGGTTTCGGTCAGGGTTTTGGCCCAATGGGCGGAGCGGCTTTCGGAATGCCAAGAAACATAGACGAAAGCAGTGAATACGACGGTTAATAATGGAGGAGACGATTTAGTTCAAAATCGTCTCCTCTCCTATTTGCAGGATCAGCTGCCATTTAAAATTGTAGAATTAAAGCCAATTCGAAAGAAGGTTTATTTGCTTAGGACGCAGGAAAGGTCCTTTATACTAAAAGGGTTTTCATCCTATCACCGTTTAAAGCTTCAGGAAGCATTCACCTCTTCATTAATGAAAGAAGGATTTTCAAAAACATATATTTTTTACGAAGTTGCCAAAGAACCGCCTTTGTTTTTTGATAGGACTTATTATGGCTGTATGGAGTATTTACCGCCTTCGAAAGAAGTTTTTACTTATTACCTGAAGAAAGATCGTTTAGAAGGGCTGGAGCTGCTGAAGAAATTCCATGTTACTACAGAGAAGCTGGTCAGCCGCTATCAAACGGTTGTGCCGGCATACAGGCAGGCTGACAAGTGGAGAGAAAGAGCAACCCTTTTCCTTAATAATCTCCCTGTAGTAAGATATTTTGTCCAAAAAGAAATTATTAATGAGCTATTAGCCTGGGCAGATTGGTCCTTAAAAGGCTTGGAAGACGAAGCCTGGCTTTTTCAGTCGGGGAAGCAGGTCATTCTGCACGGTGATGTAGCACATCATAATTTTCTCAGAGCAAAAGATCGATCATTATATTTGCTCGATTTTGACCTGGTAGCAATAGGGGCTCCTCATTCCGATTATCTGCAGTATGCAAATCGCATCCTTCCTTATATGAATTGGTCCTTTGAAGATTTGAGAAAATATCCAATCTTAAAATCCAATCTTGAAGAAAAGGGCTTTCTTCATGCTTTGGCATTTCCAACTGATATATTCAGGGAATGGAATCGTGTAATTAGGGATAGATCGTATCTTGATTCTGTGAAAATTCGCCCTGTTCTGGACTTAACTGTAGGGCAGTTTGCTGAAAGACAGCGTTTTATTAAAGCTCTTAAATATGCTGCCAATGACAAAAACAAATAATGCTCATTAAAAAAATGGACGTAAATGGACAGAATGAAAGCCTCTCTCCGCTCACAAGCTAAATAAGAGCAGAAATGCTCAGGGCTTGTAATATTAGCGAGGGGGGTTTTTCGCTTGCACAAGAAACTGCTTGCAGTGCCGATGGCTGCCATCTTATCAATGGGATTGACAGGATGCGGAACGAACGAAGATGCAGGTGTTGAACGGAACAATGAAATTGGTCAGCCCATGGGATATTACTCGAATGAGAATCATGGAAACCGCGGCGGCAATGCCCGGGTGGAAGATGGAACAGATAATGATGGGCCTCTGACAGAAATGATGGATCATACGCTTGGAGGCGAGGTGAAAAGTACCCGCTATAACCAGGTGGACAATAATGGCCGGAGAGTCCGGAACGAAAATACCGGAAACCCTACTATTCCTATTGCAGACAGAGATCGCAGCTTTTTCATGAAAGATAATCGTTTTAGCCATAGCGATGCAAATTATCACGGGCATCTGGATGATAATACGCGCCAAGCTAAAAATTCCTATTATCAGGCTTATGAAGGTGAGCTTGCTGAAAAAATCGGCGACGTTGCAGCATCTGTTCCAAATGTTGAAGACGTCAGGTCAGTTACCTATGGAAGCAATGTTTTGATTGCTGTAGATCTGACTGATTACGATAAGGAAGAAGAAACGAAAGAAGCGATTCATGAAGCTGTCGAGCCATATCTGCGAGGAAGATCTGCAAAGGTTGTAACAGACGAAGGAACATTCAGCCGTTTAAGAAACATTGATAATAATCTTCGTGATGGGGGCCCAAGAGAGCAAATTGATTGGGATTTAAAAAACTTATTTCGCAGGGAAAAATAACGAATTAGCATTAGGGGCAAAGGCAGCTGAGCTTTGCCCCTTTTTACATATAAAATTATTTCAGGATAAACATGAAAATTTTGGCCACACTAATCATAAAGATCTGGGAAAAACAGGCTCAGGCAGATAGTGAAGAAGTTACTATTTAATCGAGGTGATCGATCATGAGAACCGTATGGGGCTTGCTGGCAGTAGGAGCTGCTTCCTTTTATCTCTTCTTCCAGATGGACGCATTCATTTTTTTATCTAACGGTACTTCTTTATATGCTAAGGCAGCAGAAGAACAAATTGAAGGTCCGCTTAAGATGGAGGTCATTTTGGAAAGGGAGTATCTGGATGGGGAAGTGAGTCAGGAAACGATAGAGGAAACCATATGGACCCTTGAAGATTTCTGGGCTAAATATGATCAATGGCAGCTTGTTGATATGGATATAGATTATATAGTATTCCGAAGAAAAGTGGATGATATATCACCATTATTAAAAGCAAATGGGTACTTCGGTGTAACAGAGGATGGAACCCTGACCATTTTCAATGGAAAGCCGCAAAAAACGAATATTATTCAGTCATTCTTTCAAATTGATTTAGGAAAATTAGAAAGCACAAAATGTGAAGAATTAAAAAAAGGCATACCTATTGTTTCAAAAGATCGATATGTGGAAGTTCTGGAAACCTTTAAAAGCTATACTGCCGGTGAAAAGCAGGCGAATTGAAAAAGCGGTGAAACATGCAAGGGAACATACTTCTCTTGCATGTTTCTGTTTTTAAAACGGTAAGATAATCTTCTTTTAAACGTTGAAAATTGTCTGGCTCAGCCCCTTCCCCCTCAAGGAATCAAGGGTAAATAAAGCGCCTTTTTATTTCGTATAAACGTCATCCGATCATTGTAATGTTACTTATTTTTTGATAGCTTATACTTATGTAACATTAGTTGCAGGAGGGAATCTTGTGGAATATGTTGATCCTATTAAGGACATCAAAAGCATAAATAAAATTAAAGAGATATTAAGGCAGCAGTCACAGCGTGATCTTTTGCTTTTTGTATTAGGGATTAATACGGGCATAAGGGTCAGTGATTTGCTATCTCTGAAAATCAGTGATGTTTGGGATGGGACCGAGATAAAAGAGTTTATTTATTTAACCAATATAAATAACGATGAAAATAAAGCATTTTACTTAAATAACAGCGTGAAAAAAGAACTGAAAAAGTATTTTACTCAGCATGATTTCTCTGAATGTGATTATCTCTTTAAATCGAAAAAGAATAATCAGCCCATCACCCGCCAGCAAGCCTACCGGATCATTAATAATGCTGCAAAGGAAGCTGGAATTCCTGGAAAGATCGGCACACATACACTTCGAAAAACATTTGGCTATCATGCATATAGAAAAGGGATTGCCATTTCAATTATTATGTCCATCTATAATCACCATTCTTCCGCTGAAACTTTGCGTTATCTCGGTATTGAAAGAGGCGGGAAGCAATTGATAAAAGTCGATGTTAATTTATAGAATGAGTTTAATGCATTAGGTGAAACAAAGTATCTTGTGTATATTAAGGATTTTTGTCAACAGGCAATATATCTATCCCCAGCCTGTTCAGCATTTTATTCTTCGTGCCAAAATAGTTTATGGTACAATGAGGTACAGTTGAATCAGAGGAGAGAAAGGCATTGTTTGAATTTGTAAGAGGCAGGCTCGATTTTATCGGACCTGAATATGTAGTTGTTGAAAACAATGGAATTGGATACCAGATATTAACGCCTAATCCATTTAGCTATACACCGGAGTACGGCCAGGAAGTCAGGATATTTACATATCATTATGTACGGGAAGATATCATGGCATTGTACGGCTTTCAGACTCGTGAGGAGAAGACGCTGTTTACCAGACTTCTCAATGTTACCGGCATTGGGCCGAAGGGAGCTCTTGCAATTCTTGCTTCTGGTGAACCTGAACAGGTGGTGCAGGCGATTGAAAATGAAGATGAAGCATTTCTCGTTAAGTTTCCTGGAGTCGGAAAGAAAACAGCCAGACAAATGATTCTTGATCTGAAAGGGAAGCTTCCGGACATTGTACCTGACTTTTTCCCTAATCTGTTTTCAGCGGAAAAACTTCAGGCTGAAAGCGGGCCTGCGGGAGATTTGGAAGAAGCCTTGCTTGCATTAAAAGCACTGGGATATTCGGATAAGGAACTGAAAAAGATTACACCGGAATTGAAAAAGGAAAAGCTTACAACGGACCAATACATAAAGAAGGCTCTGCAAAAGCTTTTAAAACTATAATTTATTGGAAAAGGCCGTTTCGTTTTATGCTGAATTAAGAAGGTGATTAAGTATGGAAGAGCGGATAATATCCGGTGAAGCTGATCTTCAGGATCTTTCATTTGAACAGAGTCTGCGCCCGCAGACATTAAAGCAGTATATTGGTCAGGATAAAGTAAAGGAGAACCTCGAGATCTTTATTAAAGCTGCAAGAATTCGCGAGGAGACCTTGGATCATGTCCTTCTATATGGGCCGCCGGGTTTGGGTAAGACCACTCTGGCTGCTATTATTGCCAATGAAATGGGTGTAAATATCAGAACTACTGCAGGCCCTGCAATTGAAAGACCAGGTGATTTGGCTGCGATCCTGACTGCATTGGAACCGGGGGACGTCCTGTTTATTGATGAAATTCATCGCTTGCCGCGGTCTATAGAAGAAGTTCTTTATCCGGCAATGGAAGACTTCTGTCTGGATATTGTTATCGGCAAAGGGCCAAGTGCCAGATCAGTAAGGCTGGATTTGCCGCCTTTTACACTGGTTGGCGCGACAACGAGGGCAGGGTCGCTATCGGCTCCGTTAAGAGACCGGTTTGGCGTGCTAAGCAGGCTTGAATACTATACAGAAGAGCAGCTGACGAATATTGTTGTCCGTACAGCTGAGGTGCTGGATACAGGCATAGATCAAAAAGCAGCCATTGAAGTGGCGAGAAGGTCAAGAGGCACGCCCAGAATTGCAAACAGGCTCCTCCGGAGAGTCAGGGATTTCGCCCAGGTCAAAGCAGATGGCCAAATTGATGAAACACTGGCCAAGGAGGCTCTTGAGCTTTTGCAGGTTGACCGTTTAGGCCTTGATCATATTGACCATAAATTATTAAGAGGGATAATCGAAAAATTCCGCGGCGGACCTGTAGGTCTTGAAACCATTGCAGCGACCATTGGGGAAGAAGCGCATACGATTGAAGATGTTTATGAACCCTATTTATTGCAGATTGGGTTTCTTCAGCGGACACCAAGAGGAAGAATTGTAACAGACCTGGTGTACCGCCATTTTCAAATGGAGGTGCCTGCTGATTGAGCGGCATATCAAAGTGGCTGATGGTCATTGGTGCGATCATTTTTGCCATAGGATTTATAAGCCAGTTTATTAATATTGGCAAGCTGCCTGGAGATATAGTGATCAGGAAAGGCAATACGACTTTTTATTTTCCAGTCGTTACGTCGATTTTGCTGAGCATTATTCTATCTGCCATCTTTTATTTTATTGGCAGGTTCCGGTAGTCTATATGAATAACAGAAGGGTGACATCATGAAAGTAGATTGGTTTGATTTTCATTTGCCTGAAGAATTAATTGCACAGACGCCTTTGGCTGATCGGACAAGCAGCAGGCTGATGGTCCTTGATAAGAAAACCGGGGATATTCAGCATAGTGTTTTTAAAAATATTAAGAATTACCTTCAAGCGGGAGATTGTCTTGTATTAAATGACACAAAGGTGCTTCCTGCGAGGCTGTTTGGAGAAAAGACGGGCACTGGTGCGAAAATAGAGGTGCTTCTTCTCAAACAGCTTGAAGGGGACTCCTGGGAAACACTGGTTAAACCAGCCAAAAGAGTAAAAGAAGGAACTGTGATAACTTTCGGAGACGGCAAATTGACTGCTGTCTGCACTGGAACCTCAGATCATGGCGGCAGAGTACTTGAGTTCAGGTACGACGGGATATTCTATGAGGTGCTTGAACAATTGGGAGAAATGCCTTTGCCTCCTTATATTAAAGAGCAGCTTGATGATCGGGACCGTTATCAGACTGTGTTTGCCCGTGAGCGCGGTTCTGCTGCAGCTCCGACAGCAGGCCTGCATTTTACTGAACAGCTTCTTGAAGAAATAAAAGAAATGGGTGTGCATATTGCTTTTATTACTCTGCATGTCGGTCTTGGAACCTTCAGGCCTGTTAGTGTGGAGGATTTAAATGAGCATGAAATGCATGCTGAATTTTACCAGGTAACTGAAGGAACTGCACGGCTTTTAAATGAAGTGCGTGAACAGGGAGGAAGAATCATCAGTGTGGGGACTACTTCCACGAGGACTTTAGAAACCATTGCTTCTGCGCATAACGGCCGTTTTGAGGAAGCAAGCGGCTGGACTGATATTTTCATTTACCCTGGCTATGATTTTAAAGCGATTGATGGCATGATTTCGAATTTTCACCTGCCTAAATCAACTTTAATTATGCTTGTGAGTGCACTGGCAGGCCGTGAGAATGTTCTGAATGCCTATAATCAGGCAGTTGAAGAGCGCTACCGGTTCTTCAGCTTTGGAGATGCTATGCTCATTTTGTAATATTATTCTGCCTTTCCCTGGCAGGAATAATGTGCTTTTAAATGGAAGGAGAACTGCAACTTGACTGCAATTCGTTATGAATTAATTAAAACATGTAAGCAAACAGGTGCCCGTCTGGGACGGGTGCATACGCCGCATGGTTCTTTTGAAACCCCTGTGTTCATGCCCGTTGGAACACTCGCTACAGTAAAAACCATGTCCCCGGAAGAATTGGTGGAAATGGGAGCGGGCATCATTCTGAGCAATACTTATCATCTCTGGCTCCGGCCGGGTCAGGAAATCGTGGAAGAAGCAGGCGGCCTTCATAAATTTATGAATTGGGACAGGGCCATTCTGACCGATTCCGGCGGGTTTCAGGTGTTCAGCCTGAGTGAATTCCGCAAAATTGAAGAAGAAGGCGTGCATTTCAGGAACCACTTGAATGGTGACAAACTGTTTTTGTCTCCTGAAAAAGCAATGGATATTCAAAATTCACTTGGATCTGATATTATGATGGCTTTTGACGAGTGCCCGCCTTATCCAGCTTCTTTTGAATATATGAAGAAGTCAGTTGAAAGGACTTCCCGATGGGCTGAGCGCTGCTTAAAAGCTCACAAGCGCCCGAATGACCAGGGACTCTTTGGTATTATACAGGGCGGGGAATATGAGGAGCTGCGCAAACAGAGTGCGAGAGACTTAACATCTCTTGATTTCCCGGGGTATGCTGTGGGCGGATTATCGGTAGGCGAGCCTAAGGATGTTATGAATCGTGTGCTTGAATTCACAACACCGCTAATGCCGTCTGATAAGCCAAGATATCTTATGGGAGTGGGATCCCCGGATTCTTTGATTGATGGTTCGATTAGAGGAATCGATATGTTTGACTGTGTTCTTCCTACCAGGATTGCGAGGAACGGAACATTGATGACAAGTAATGGCCGGCTGGTTGTTAAAAATGCAAAATTTGCAAGAGATTTTGGCCCTATAGATGAAAATTGCGATTGCTACACATGCCGAAACTACAGCCGTGCTTATATCAGGCATTTGATCCGCTGTGATGAAACCTTTGGAATCAGGCTTACAACTTACCATAATCTTTATTTTCTGTTAAAATTAATGGAGCAGGTAAGACAGGCTATCAGGGAAGATCGTTTGGGAGACTTTAGAGAAGAGTTTTTCGAACGGTATGGATTTAATAAGCCTAACGCGAAGAACTTTTAATCATATAAATTAGGGGCAGCTTTTTCCTTGAATCGGGCTGATCTTTGAAAGGGGGGAAAACTATGGAGCTTTTAGGAACATTAGGACCATTATTGCTGATGTTTGTTTTATTCTATTTCCTGTTAATTCGTCCGCAGCAGAAACGCCAAAAGGCAGTTCAGCAAATGCAAAGTGATTTGAAAAAGGGAGATAAGGTTGTTACAATCGGCGGCCTTCATGGATTCGTTGATGCTATCGACGAAGACAAAGTGGTTATTAAATGTGGTGACGGAAGCCGTCTTACATACGATCGTGCAGCGATCCGCGAAGTAACGCAGGCAACTGGCGATGCATTAGCAAAATCTTAATATCAAAAAAGAAGGTCCTGATCTGCAGGACCTTCTTTTTTATGCAGTTCTTTTGGTGTTGAGATTTACACCCAATATACCGCCCATCATGGCTGTAAGTGTGAAACAGGTGTGGTATATCATTTGCTCCATATTAAATAAACTGTCATGTCCCAAATATTGAAAAAGAAAAATAACGATTGAGTAAACAAGGCCGGTTAAGCCACCGAGCAGCCAGCCTTTTTGCTTTCCTTTGCCTCCGGAAATGAACCCGCCTGCAAAAAGAGAAATGAATGAAACAGCAGTAATAATATACTGTAAGGATGACTCCTGCAGTGATGTAAATCTCAGGAGCAGTGAAAAAATAAGACTGCCGGCAACGGCAATGGCAAAAATCGCAATAATACCATAAAGTACAGCGCTTCCAAAGTTCTTTGATTCTTCTATATGGACCCTCTCCCTTCTTAATAAGTGAACAGGAACGGCTTTCGACCCTTGAGGCAACCAGCCTTTTCCTTAGTACAAGCATATTCAGACAATGAAAAAATAGAATCGAAATTGTTCAAAGAAAAAACCTCCTATACTCATAAAAGTTCAAATATGCGGAAGAATAGAAAGGATTGCATCAAAAGGAGTGCTGTTGAAGTGGAAGAATATCTAATCATCGTTGTAAGAACCTTATTTCTGTATGCAGTCATTCTTCTCATTTTTAGACTAATGGGCAAAAGGGAAATTGGTGAACTCAGCATCCTGGACCTGGTCGTCTATATCATGATTGCTGAACTTGCAGTTGTCGCGATTGAAACTCCGGATTCAAATATTTTAAAAAATGTGCTTCCTATGCTCCTTTTGATGGTTGTACAAATTGTGTTGGCCATATTCTCTCTGAAGAGCAAAACATTCAGGGACATAGTTGATGGAAAGCCGACCATCATTATTAATAAAGGAAAAATAGATGAAAATGCCATGAGGAAGCAGCGCTACAACTTTGATGACCTGCTTCTGCAGTTAAGAGAAAAAGATATTGCCAAAATCTCCGATGTGGAATTTGCTATCCTTGAATCCTCCGGTACGCTGTCAGTGTTTGAAAGAAAAGACAGTAAAGAGGGAGGGATAACGATCCCTTTAATTATAGATGGCACGATTCAGAAAACTAATCTGGAAACGATAAATAAAAGTGACTTTTGGCTGCGTCAGGAACTTCGAAAAGAGGGGTATAAAGAGATATCCAAGATTTCATTCTGCAGTTATGAAAATGGCCAATTTTATGTGGACCTGCTTGATGAAAGAAAATAAAAACAAGGCCAGCTCAGCTGACCTGTGAAGCATTATTTAAAGGCAAGCCTGGATATTATTTTGCCGATCCCCGGAATACGAATTAAGTCATTCTTTCTAATCAGCTTTAAGATTAATAAAAGGATGATATAGACAATTGTGATAACTGCGGATATCAGAATAACCCTTAAGGCTGTATTCATATCAGAGGCAAGGATGTCTCTTAGCATCCAGAACCCTAAGCCTCCTGATACAATCATTGCTATAAACGTTTTTAGATAATCCCTTACGAAAAAAGTAAAAGAAATAGCTTTCAGAACGGTTGCAAAGTGAAGCATTGTCACCAGGACTGTGCCTGTCAATATCCCCATCGCAACTCCATTAATCCCAAATGCCGGCTGGCTGGCAAGGAGAAAGATAACCGCCGTCTTTACAACAGCTCCAATCAAGCTGTTGATCATGGCAGCACGCGCAAGATTCAATGCCTGTAAAGTTGCCTGAAGAGGTCCCTGATAATAATAAAACAAGAAAAAGGGCGCCATCAGTTTAATAAAATGTGATCCGCTTGAGGAGCCATACATCACTTCCATTAATTGATCGGAAAGGACGTAGAGAACCACCACTGCAAGGCCCCCGGTAATAAATGCAAATCGAAGTGCCTGCTGAAGCCGGTATTCGATCAGACGCATATTATTTTGGGAATTTGCCTCGCTTATAGCCGGAACAAGAGAAGTTGACAGAGAATAAGTAATAAACGATGGCAGCATCAGAAGAGGCATGGCAAAGCCCGTAAGAGCCCCGTACTGCTTTGTAGCCGCCGCTGCCGCCACACCTGCAAGTGCCAGACTCTGCGCTACCACAATCGGTTCAAAAAACCACGCGACAGAACCGATCATTCTGCTTCCTGTCGTTGGAAGGGCAACGGTCATCAATTCATTAAATGTACTTTTCCCGGAAGACACATATTTAAAAAATTGCTTCCTGACTCTGAATTTCTTTTTAAGCTTAAATGTGGTCATTAAATAAAGCAGTGATGCAAGCTCCCCGATGACTGCTGCCAGCATGGCGCCCGCAGCAGCATATTCAATTCCATAGGGCAGAAATGCCTTAGTCATTAAAGCGATCAGACTGATTCGGACTATCTGCTCAATCATCTGGGAATAGGCAGCAGGCTTCATGTTTTGCCTGCCCTGGAAATAACCCCGAATGACAGAGGAAATGGCGATGATCGGCACAATTGGAGCGATTGCCATCAAAGGCAAATGGGTCCGGTTATCAGTAAAGAGTGTCTCTGATAATAATGGAGCGAGCAAAATTAAAGCGGGAGTGAAAACAATAGAAAGCGAGATGGTAGTTGCCAAGGACACAATTAATATTTTTTTAATTTTTGCTGTATCTCCTCTTGCCTCTGCCTCGGCCACATTTTTAGAAATAGCAACCGGCAGTCCAATCTGTGTGATGGTGACGACAAGAATCATGGTGGGAAAGGCCATCATATAAAGGCCAACACCTTCTTCTCCAATATATCGGGCGATGACAATTCTGTTAATAAAGCCAAGGACCCTGGTCACCAGGCCTGCAGCGAGCAGGATCATGGTACCTTTAAGAAATTTGGACATTCAACTCCCTGCCTTCTCAAAATGGGTAATATCATATACAATTATCTATATGCAAGATAGAGGACAAAGCATGACAAGCTATCATAATTTCCATGTTATTAATGGCGGGGAGGCGGCTGAAAATGAAAATCGGCCATGAATATGATTATTTTCGCACTACGGTAAAGCCTGCATTGGAAAGCAAACTGGATGAATTTCGGCTTCTGGGATATAAAAAGGTGTCTGAACAGGAGCTCTGGGGATATCTGACAAAGAAAAAGTGGAAAAAACCAAAAGAAAATGTCAGGCTATTTGAAATTGTGGAAGAAATAATGGAAGTAAAGGTGAGTGAATACATTCATTATGCTACCATCGGTGCTTTTAAAGAAGCTGAATTTGATTTAGATAACGAAGAAGAAAGAAAAAAACTATTAAAATAGCCAGGTGTTTCCAATTTTTTCATGGTTTAACATGATATAAGAGAAATTGACAGGTTTTACAATCTGTTTCATAATGAAAAGCGGAGTAATCGGCCTTTTTCATGTAATAGGTTATACATAGAATGAAAGCTAAGGACGAGTAGTAACAGTTTCAAACAGTAGTCTTAATTTACGGGAAGGCTTATTAGATAGTAATGCAGCCTTCACGTGCAGGAATGTGTGGTAAATAATGCATCACGCCGCTGATGCAGTGCCTGTTATATCAAGTAGCGGGCGATAGTTAAGGAGGATTTATTCAGAATGGTAAAGCGCAGCCGTATCGTTGCTTTTTTCCTGATTGTTTTATTATTGGGAAGTTTGGCTGGGGCAACGACAAACAACATCTTAAAAAATATTAAGCTTGGCCTTGATTTGCAGGGCGGATTTGAGGTTCTCTATCAGGTAACGCCAAAAGATGGGCAGAAGGTGACTAAAGAAGTCCTAGCAAGTACTGCCGAAGCGCTCGACAGGCGAATCAATGTACTTGGAGTCAGTGAGCCGAATATCCAGATTGAGGGAGATAAGCGGGTCCGTGTTCAGCTTGCCGGTGTAACAGATCAGAATAAAGCAAGGGAAATTCTGTCCACAGAAGCTAATCTCTCATTTAGAGATGTTAATGATCAGTTGATGATGGATGGTTCAGATCTTGCTGAAAATGGTGCAAAGCAGACATTTGATGAAAATGGAAAGCCAAGTGTTTCATTGAAGCTGAAAAGTGCCGGTAAATTTAAAGATGTAACCCAAAAAATTGTCAATATGGGAGCGCCAAATAACCTGCTTGTCATTTGGCTTGATTTTGAAGAAGGCCAGGATTCCTTCCAGGCTGAGTCAGCAAAAAAAGACCCAAAATACTTATCTGCTCCACAGGTAAGCCAAATCTTTAATCAGGATACCGTTTCCATTGTTGGGAACTTTACAATTGAAGAAGCACAGACGCTGGCGGATTTATTGAATGCAGGATCCCTTCCTGTACAGCTCGATGAAGTTTATTCAACATCAGTAGGTGCTAAATTCGGTGAACAGGCAATGGAAACGACTATTCTTGCCGGAATAATAGGAGTATTGATTATCTTTATCTACATGATTGCGGTATATCGTTTCCCTGGATTTATTGCAACTCTTACTTTATCGTTTTATATTTATCTGATTTTACTTGTTTTTGACTGGATGAATGGCGTATTGACGCTGCCTGGTATTGCTGCGCTCATTCTGGGGGTTGGTATGGCGGTTGATGCGAATATCATTACCTATGAGAGAATCAGGGAAGAAATGAAAGTGGGCAGAACAATCAAATCTGCTTTCCAGGCTGGGGAGAAAAATTCACTTTCCACCATCTTTGATGCAAATATCACAACTATTCTTGCAGCAGCCGTATTATTCATGTATGGGACAAGTTCTGTAAAGGGATTTGCTACCATGCTTATCATAAGCATTCTGGCCAGCTTTATTACTGCTGTATACGGTACAAGGCTGCTTATGTGGCTTTGGGTCCATAGTAAAGCACTTGATAAAAAACCAGGCTGGTTTGGAGTTAAGAAAAGTGAGATCAAAAATATTGCTGAAAACTATGATACCCTTGATTTGCCGACCAAATTTGATAAATTTGATTTTGTAGGGAACCGCAAGAAGTTTTTCATCCTTTCTGCTGTTTTAATTACTGCAGGAATAATTGTTCTTTCTATATTCCGTTTAAATCTTGGAATCGATTTTGTCAGCGGTACCCGGATCGAGCAGCAGGCAAGTGAATCCTTAACAAAAGAAAAATTCCAAGCTGAATTATCAGCTCTTGGAATCGAGACAGATGATATTGTCATCTCAGGTGATAATAAGGAAATTGGTGTTGCTAGATTTAAAGATGTTTTAACAAAAGACGAAATAGCAGAAGTTAAAACTCAATTTCATGAAAAATTCGGTCAAGATCCGAATGTCAGCACAGTTTCACCAACTGTAGGAAAAGAACTTGCTAAAAATGCACTGAAAGCTCTTGCGATAGCCTCTGTAGGCATTATCATCTATGTATCCATTCGCTTTGAGATCAAGATGGCCATTCCGGCAGTACTGGCACTTCTGCATGATGCCTTCTTTATTATCGCAGTATTCAGCTTTACACGCCTGGAAGTGGATATTACCTTCATTGCAGCAATTCTTACAGTGGTCGGTTACTCAATAAATGATACAATTGTAACGTTTGACCGGATGCGTGAGAATATGCAGAAAAAGAAAAAACTCAAGTCATTTGAAGATATTGCGGATGTTGTAAACAAGAGTCTTCGCCAAACGCTTGGCCGCTCTGTAAATACTGTTTTAACGGTTGTGTTTACAGTCGTTGCGCTGCTTGTGTTTGGAAGTGAATCAATCAGGAACTTCTCGTTTGCACTTCTTATTGGTTTAATCGCAGGTACTTATTCTTCCATTTTCCTTGCTGCACAGATTTGGGCAGTATGGAAAGGCAAGGAACTGAAAGAAAAAGGTGTTATTCATACTGTTAAAGAAAAACGCAAGGTCAGTGACGAACCACAAGTGTAATAATTACAAAAAACTCAGGCGAGTGCCTGAGTTTTTTTATTAAATCTGGATGCTGTCTATTTTACAAATTTGGTTAATGATTCCGGGAAATAGGATAAACTAATAGCAAGATTAGGGAGGAAGGAAGTATCGCTTTGGAAAATAACGATCGTTTTAAGAAAGCTGAGTTTGCAGCTATAATTGGCATCGTGGGCAATATTATTCTTGCCGCCCTTAAATGGGGAATTGGCGTTTATTCAGGAAGTAAAGCGCTGGTGGCGGATGCGGTCCATTCAGCTTCAGATGTTGCCGGATCCTTTGCTGTTTATTTGGGTCTGAGGGCTGCGAAACAGCCGCCGGATGAAGATCATCCATACGGTCATGGCAAAGCTGAATTGATAGCGGCCATAATTGTTGCCGTCCTGCTGTTCCTGGTGGGAATTGAAATCGGCAAATCATCATTTGAATCATTCTTTTCACCAATTGAACCTCCAAAAGCAATTGCAATAGCTGCAGTAGTGGTTTCCATCATTGTGAAAGAAGCTATGTTTCGGTACAAGTATAATTTGGGAAAGAAACTAAACAGTGATGCTTTAATTGTAAATGCTTATGAACACCGTTCAGATGTTTATTCATCAATTGCAGCTTTAATAGGTATTGGCTGTGCGATTATTGGCGGAAGAATGGGGATCGAATGGCTTGAGTATGCAGATCCTGTTGCTGGCCTCATTGTGTCCCTCATGATTCTCCAAATGGCTTGGCGGCTTGGGAAAGAATCCATTCACAGCACACTTGATCATGTGCTTCATGAAGAAGATACTCTTGAAATGCGCAAAACGGCTGAATCCGTCGATCATGTTAAAAGGATCGATGAATTGCATGCCAGGGAACACGGACACTATGTAATTGTTGATATAAAAGTGTCGGTGGATCCGAATATGACTGTTGAGGATGGCCACCGGGTCGGCAAAGAAGTAAAACGCAAGCTGCTCCAATTGGAAAATGTGCAAAATGTCTTTGTGCACATTAATCCTTACAGCAAAGAACATTTAAATTAGAGAATATATCAGGGAGAGGATAGCATGAAATTTCAATGGACTTTATTATTTGGTTTTTTATTTGCGCTGATCGTGGCTGTTTTTGCAGTGATCAATGTCGATAATGTAACGGTTAACTACTTGTTTGGGGAAAGTCAGTGGCCGCTGATTCTAGTGATTTTAGGATCTGTTCTTATGGGTGGGCTAATTGTAGGTTCTGTCGGCATTGTCCGCATTTACTCACTTCAAAGGCAAGTGAAATTACTAAAAAGGGAAAATGAAAAGCTTAAAGCAGGAAATTCTGTAAAAGATAATGCTGATAAGGAAGAACTTGAAAAAGAGCTGGATAGGGATATACATTGAATGAACAGGCTTGAGCTTTTGCTCAAGTTTTTTCTTTTGGTCTCAAGAAGTGACCTGCAGCATCTGCTTTTCTTTCCAGAATTGTATGGATTAACCCGATTTTAACTTATTGAAACGCACCTTCCCCTCTTGTATAATTAATAAGCTGAGGGGTGAACGTATGTTACATTCAAGAACGCGATGGATTGTTCGGCAAACAGAGGAGGATAAAGTACAGCGGCTTTCAAAGGAACTGAATATTTCTCCTCTTGCAGCATCGCTGTTAATTAATCGCGGAATGGATACCGTTGATTCAGCACGGTATTTTCTGATGGATAATGAGCAGGAATTTCATGATCCTTTTTTAATGACAGATATGGCAATTGCTGTTTCCAGAATAAAAGAAGCTATTGAAAAACAGGAACCTATTTTAATATTTGGTGATTATGATGCGGATGGTGTGACCAGCACTTCTGTCATGATGATGGCGCTTAGAGATCTCGGTGCTGATGTCCAATTCTACATACCGAATCGTTTTACGGAAGGCTATGGGCCAAATATTCCGGCATTTGAACATGCAGCCGAAATTGGCATCCGTTTAATTATTACTGTAGATACTGGAATCTCTGCTGTAAATGAAGCACAAGCTGCAAAAGAGCTTGGATTAGATTTGATCATTACAGATCACCATGAGCCCGGCCCTGAGCTTCCTGAAGCATTGGCCATTGTGCATCCTAAGCATCCGGAGAGCAGATACCCATTCCGGGAACTTGCCGGTGTTGGAGTTGCATTTAAGCTTGCACATGCGCTTTATGGTGAAATGCCTGAACACCTTTTGGAAATAGCTGCGATCGGAACAATTGCTGATCTTGTTTCTTTAACAGGAGAAAACAGACTTATTGCCAAGCGCGGGATTCAAAAGCTGAAATCAACTAAAAATACAGGCTTGAATGCTTTGTTTAAAGCCGCACGAATCGAGCTTCCATCCATTAGTGAGGAAACGATCGGCTTTACAATCGGCCCTCGCCTCAATGCAGCAGGCAGGCTTGAAAGCGCGGATCCTGCTGTGGATTTGCTTCTGACAAATGATCCTTATGAAGCACAAGCCATTGCCGAAGAAATTGAAATGCTGAATAAAGAGAGGCAATCTATAGTCAATGACATTGCAGAGCAAGCGGTTCAAGAGGTTGAAACAAATTTCCCAATCAGTGAGAATTCAGTTATTGTTGTCGGGAAAGAAGGCTGGAACGCCGGGGTAATCGGAATAGTAGCTTCGAAGCTTGTCGAAAAGTTTTACCGCCCGGCCATTGTCCTTAGTTATGACAGTGAAAAAGGGCTCGCGAAGGGCTCAGCAAGAAGTATAGAAGGTTTTGATCTGTTCAAGAATCTTTCTGAATGCCGGGATATCCTGCCTCACTTTGGAGGGCACCCCATGGCAGCGGGTATGACTTTATCCATTGATTCGGTTGATGATCTGAGAAGCAGACTGAATACTCTTGTAAATGAACAGCTGAGTGAGGAAGATTTTATTCCTGTAACCTCTATTGATGGGGTTTTCCATTTAAAAGATATCAATCTTTCTTCTATTGCAGAGATGCAGCTGCTTGCTCCATTCGGGATGGGGAATGCGAAACCGAAAGTAATGATAAAAGATGCTAATATTGCAGCTATGAGAAAGATCGGATCTGAACAGAACCATATTAAAGTCACAATCGAGAGTGATGGATCTTCACTTGATGGCATCGGTTTTGGGCTTGGGCATTTGCATGAGCATATTTCACCATACTCCAAGCTGTCCGTTATTGGTGAATTATCCATTAATGAATGGAATAATATTAAAAAACCGCAAATTTTCCTGCAGGATATGGCAGTAAACTCCTGGCAGCTCTTTGATATCCGGAGTTTAAAACGGCTTGAAAGGCTCCAAAGTGTCATTCCTGAGGCAAACACAACCTGGTTATTTTTTAATGAGGAACATATTTCAAAATATAAAACATTTGCAGGGGAAAACATGGTGAAAATAACATCTGCAGAAGACGCAGAAGCCATAAAAATAGAAGGCTCAAATGTTGTTCTGGCTGATTTG
This sequence comes from Cytobacillus sp. SAFR-174, assembly GCF_051964675.1. Lineage (NCBI taxonomy): Bacteria > Bacillati > Bacillota > Bacilli > Caryophanales > Bacillaceae > Cytobacillus > Cytobacillus sp. SAFR-174. Next base: position 55,542 of record NZ_JBQCMZ010000012.1, read on the forward strand.
CCGCCTTCAAAGGAAATTCTTGCACATGTTTTCTCAGGGAAAAAACCTGCCAGAATATATGCTCATTTTTATAAAGAAGACAGTGACTTTTTCAGCACATTACCAACAAGAGACCATTTTAAATGGTACTTTGCCCTGATTGCTAAAAAAGGTTCTATTGATATCAGGCGTCACGGGAATGATATAGCGAAGCATAAAGGATGGAGCAGAGAGACAGTAGATTTTATGTCTCAAGTGTTTTTTGAATTGGAATTTGTTAAAATAATAAATGGTGTCATTTCGTTAAACAATACATCCACTAAACGTGATTTAGCTGATTCACGAACTTATCAGCTTAAACAGGCACAATACACTCTTGAGAGCGATTTGCTCTATTCATCCTTTCAGCAGCTCAAAGACTGGTTTGATGAAGTTATGCAAGGGGCTGTAAAACTTGAGGAGGCAAAGGAAAAATAATGGACTTAAAACAGTATATAACAATTGTAGAAGATTGGCCGAAGCCAGGCATTAAATTTAAAGATATTACAACTCTTATGGACAATGGTGAAGCATATAAATATGCTACTGACCAAATTGTTGAATATGCCCGCGAAAAGAAGATTGACCTGGTTGTCGGCCCTGAAGCCCGCGGATTCATCATCGGCTGCCCTGTGGCTTATTCTTTAGGTGTAGGCTTTGCCCCAGTCCGAAAGGAAGGTAAACTTCCACGTGAAACAGTCAAGGTTAATTATGGCCTTGAATATGGCAAAGATGTTTTAACCATTCATAGGGATGCCATCAAACCGGGGCAAAGAGTCCTGATTACTGATGACCTCCTTGCAACAGGCGGAACAATCGATGCAACTATCCAGCTGGTTGAAGAACTTGGCGGAGTGGTGGCTGGAATTGCATTCCTTATCGAGTTAACATACCTTGACGGGCGTAAAAAGCTCGACGATTACGACATTCTGACATTAATGCAATATTAATTTCCTTATACAAAGAGAGCGCCAGTCGAAATGGTGCTCTTTTTAATTGATTTAAAAATAGTATTTAAAGGGTTTCCAAATCCATTTATGGAAAAACAATAAAGGAATTAGGACAAAAAACGACAAAATTTTTGTTATTCCCATAAAAATAACAGTCTATCCCTTTACATCTTCACTTTTTTTTTCGATAATAGTAGCAATATTAATTTTTTTAATAACTTGTTATTAATGATCAATTTAAAAATTATTCATTATGCAACTGCATAAAATTCAGGGAGATAAAGGTGATTCCATGGCGAACGATCAAGTTCTGACCGCCGAGCAAGTCATCAACAGGGCAAAGGAATATTTAAACGATGAGCATGCAGAGCTTGTTAAAAAGGCATACGAGTTTGCCAAGCATGCCCACCGTGAACAATATAGAAAATCCGGTGAACCATACATCATCCATCCGATCCAGGTAGCAGGCATCCTTGCTGATCTGGAGATGGATCCATCTACGGTTGCAGCCGGCTTTCTTCACGATGTGGTTGAAGACACCGAAGTCTCATTGGAGAATATCGAAGAAGCCTTCAATTCAGAAGTGGCCATGCTTGTCGATGGTGTAACGAAGCTGGGGAAAATTAAATATAAATCTCAGGAAGAGCAGCAGGCTGAAAACCACCGGAAAATGTTTGTGGCTATGGCCCAGGACATCCGTGTAATCTTGATAAAGCTTGCTGACCGCCTTCATAATATGCGGACACTTAAGCATCTGCCGGCTGAAAAGCAGCGCCGCATTTCAAATGAAACACTTGAAATTTTTGCTCCTCTTGCCCATAGGCTTGGAATCTCCAAGATTAAGTGGGAGCTTGAAGATACAGCCTTGAGGTACCTAAATCCGCAGCAGTATTACCGGATTGTAAACCTGATGAAGAAAAAAAGGGCGGAGCGGGAAGAGTATTTAGATGATGTAATCAATGTTATGAGGAGCAGAATGTCAGAGGTCTCAATTAAATCAGAAATCTCGGGACGCCCTAAGCATATTTACAGCATCTACCGTAAAATGGCCCTTCAAAATAAGCAATTCAATGAGATATATGATTTGCTGGCTGTACGCATTGTTGTGAACAGCATTAAGGATTGCTATGCGGTTCTCGGGATTATTCATACTTGCTGGAAGCCAATGCCCGGCCGTTTCAAAGATTATATTGCCATGCCTAAACAAAATATGTACCAGTCGCTTCATACTACGGTTATCGGACCAAAGGGCGACCCTTTGGAAGTCCAGATCCGGACCATGGATATGCACAGAATTGCCGAGTTTGGTATTGCTGCACATTGGGCTTATAAAGAAGGAAAAAGAGTGAATGAAGGCTCTTCTTTCGAGGAGAAGCTGACATGGTTCCGTGAAATCCTGGAATTCCAGGATGATGCAGCCAATGCTGAAGAATTCATGGAATCATTGAAAATTGATTTGTTTTCCGATATGGTGTTTGTTTTTACTCCTAAAGGGGACGTCATCGAGCTTCCTTCCGGATCAGTCCCAATTGATTTTGCTTACCGGATACATTCTGAAATAGGAAACAAGACAATCGGCGCCAAAGTGAATGGAAAAATGGTAACCCTGGATTATAAGCTGAAAACCGGAGATATCATTGAAATTCTGACATCCAAGCATTCCTATGGGCCAAGTAAGGACTGGCTGAAGCTGGCTCAGACTTCACAGGCAAAAAATAGAATTCGGACGTTCTTCAAAAAGCAAAGAAAAGAAGAAAATGTGGAAAAAGGGAAAGAGCTTGTTGAGCGGGAAATCCGCAATATGGATTTCGAGCTGAAGGAAATCCTGACACCTGATAATGTCAAAAGGATTGCAGAGAAATTCAACTTTGCTACTGAGGAAGATATGTATGCTGCTGTTGGCTATAATGGTGTAACAGCCCTTCAGGTTGCCAACAGGCTTACAGAAAAATGGCGCAAGAAGCGCGACCTTGAACAAACCTCCGATATTACAAATGCTGTTTCGGAACTAAAGACATTTACTTCAGCTAAAAAACGCGAATCCGGTGTCCGGGTTTCCGGCATTGATAACCTGCTCATTCGCCTTTCCCGCTGCTGTAATCCTGTCCCTGGAGATGAAATCGTCGGGTTTATTACAAAGGGCAGAGGTGTCTCTGTACACCGTGATGATTGCCCTAATATCGAAACGGATGATGCAAAACAAAGACTCATCCCGGTAGAGTGGGAAACAGCATTAAATGACCGGAAAGAATATAATGTTGAAATAGAAATTACCGGTTATGACCGCAGAGGTTTATTGAACGAGGTTCTTCAGGCTGTTAATGAAACGAAAACCAACATTTCAGCCGTATCAGGCCGTTCAGACCGAAACAAATCAGCAACGATCAATATGTCCATTGCTATACACAATGTAAGCCACCTGCAAAGGGTTGTAGAGCGGATAAAGCAAATCCCTGATATTTACGCGGTAAGAAGGATTATGAACTAAAGGGAGCAGATAGAATGCGTGTTGTAGTGCAGCGAAGCAAAGAAGCCAGCGTAACGGTGGACGGAGAAACCGTTGGAAGCATCAAAAAGGGGTTTGTTTTGCTCGTTGGAGTCACCCACGAAGATAAAGAAGAGGACGCAGCTTTTCTGGCTGATAAGATTGCCAATCTTCGCGTCTTTGAAGATGATGCCGGCAAAATGAATCTATCACTGCTCGATCAGAAAGGTGAAATTCTTTCGGTTTCACAATTTACACTGTATGGAGATTGCCGAAAGGGCAGACGGCCCAATTTCATGGATGCGGCCAAGCCTGCGCATGCCGTGAAAATCTATGATGCTTTCAACCGGTTTCTGGAAGCTAAAGGCCTGAAAGTCGAAACAGGTGAATTCGGCGCCATGATGGATGTTCAGTTAACCAACGATGGACCTGTTACCTTAATCTTAGAAAGCAAATAAAAAACGCAAAAAGCCCTGGCATCTCAATTTGAGTGCCGGGGCTTTTTTGCTAATTCTTAAAATAGCGGGCAAGTCCCTGATAAATTCCTGCTGCTGCTGATTGCTGATACTGTGCAGAAGCAATCAGGGCTTCTTCTGCCGGATTGCTTAGATATCCAAGTTCAATCAGAACGGCATTGCGCTTGTTCTCCCTGATTACATGATAATCTCCGACTCTATATCCCCGATCTCTCAGGTTTGTCATCGCTGTTACATTGGAGTGGATATTGGCAGCGATTTCCTTTTGGAAAGGATGATAGTAATAGGTAGTCGCTCCTCGAGCAGTCCGGTCCGGCGTGCTGTCATAATGAATGCTGATAAAAGCATCTGCATTATGATGATGTGAAATGCCTACTCTCGAAGGCAGCGGCAAATAGGTATCCCCGCTCCTGGTCAGAATGACATTAGCACCTGCAGCCCTTAATTTTTCGGCAAGCACTTGAGCAGTCCTGATAGTAATGTCCTTTTCACGTGTCCCTCGTGCTCCCGTTGTACCATTATCACGGCCTCCATGACCGGGATCGATGACAATAGTTTTATTGTTCAGGTGCTTTTCTGCTCCCGGCTTTGTTACTGCAGGTGCAGATCCTTCAACTGAAACGATCCAGCCTGCTACAAAACCCTTTCCGCCGTTTGGCAGGCGAATTTCATACCAATCATTATTCAGGCTCCTTATTTCAAATCTGTCTCCTTTATTTCCCCTATGGACGACAGCTGACTGGGTACTCGCTTTTTTTCTAATATTTGATCCGTTATGTAAGATAATTGCAGTACTTCCGCTTACATTTTGCTGAGATGAGCCGGAATTCTTTTCGGCTGTTATGTCTATGAACCAGCTTGCCGCCCATCCATAAGAACCAGACTGAAATTCAATCTTTACCCAATTATCAGCTTCTTCAAGAATGGTAAATGCTTGGCCTTTGGCAACTGAACCAATTGGTTTTCCATTTAACGATGCTTTGTTTCTTACAGTTAAAGAGGTTGCTGTTACAGTGCCGGTTTTTCCGGATGGCGCCTGTTTTGGTTTGCTTTCTGATTGTGAGGATGGAACCGTAATATATTGGCTGCTGATCCATCCTGTATTTCCGGAGAAAGAGATTTCTGTCCAGCTGTTATTTTGAGAAAGAACCGCAACTGTCTCACCCGAATTAAGTTTGCCGATGATGTCACTTTGAAGAGAAGCCTTGTTTCTCACATTTAGAGAGTTAGCCGTGATTGTCCCGGTTTGGCTGCTGCCGGATGAACTTTTCTTTCGTGTGCTGCTGAATTTGACAAATTCACTTGCCACCCATCCATCTCCATATGGAGTTTGAATCTTAACCCAGCTTCCTTCTGTGCTCTTGATCTTATAGGCTGTTCCTTTTTTGATAGTCCCCAGAACGCCGTAACTTGTACCAGGACCCTTTCTCACCCTAAGGCCATCTGTTGTGATAACTGCTTGGGAATTTTCACCTGCTGTTTTTTCTCCTGTCTGATTTGAAGTCAAATTGGAAACAAGCCAGCTTGCGATATAGCCATTTTCTCCCTGGAAATTAATTTTAATCCATTCTCCTTCACGGGAAAGGATGTTAAATTGATCTCCATTTTGGGCTTGTCCCAGAATAGGGTAACTTAAACCTGGTCCTTGACGGACGTTAAGATTGCTGGTGGTGATTGTTACAGAACTGTTTTCAGCATTAACCTGTGTTTCCGTCTGTGTTATGCCGGCAAAAAGCATAAGGCATATCACGAGAATAAGTGGCTTTCTTTTCTTCAACAGGCCGCCTCCTTTCATAATTAAAATCCTTATTAAAAGAAAAACAGACAAGGTGCCGGCAGTCAAGAGAACTTTGGTCCTAAAATACTTCTCCATCTTGTGCAATTTCCCTTTTAATATCGGAATATAAGCTATCATTTTTAGCTGGGAAATTAATTTGTCCCTTATGAAACATTTCAACTGAAAATGGCAAGAATAGAACAGACTACATAAAAAAGGGTGAGCACAATGAGATTTGGAGAAAAAGGAATGTCTGCACAATCTGGTGAAAATCAGCTGTTTGGGGTGGATTTTCATGATTTTATACAAAAAGAACAGAACTCGAATATGATTGAACTCGCGTCAGAGTTTGGACTATCTCTCAGGGATGTAAGAAAACTGAAAAAAAGGCTGGAAAGATCATAGCATGTTTTTAGTCTTGACATTGAAGGAAATGCTCCGTATTATAATATAAATAAAATGACAAAACAATTAAATGTCTAGCTGCAGCGCCGGACCAAGGCGTTACTGCTTTTCGATAATAAACCATTGATGGAGAAGAGTAGTTAAACCCCACATGAAAAGAGAGAGAATGCCGCCCGGCTGAAAGCATTCTCACATGATGATTTAACGAAAGAACACTTCGTAGGTTTCTCTCTGAAAAGGATTCATCTTTAGTAGGAGCTGAACGTTAACAGGCGTTAACTGTAAAAGAGGAAGTCTATTTATAGGCTTCAACTAGGGTGGCACCACGGGAAAAACCAGACTCTCGTCCCTTGTATTTAATATACAAGGAGGCGGGGGTTTTTTTATTTTTGCGACTGCAAATCTAAAATTTTTTACATACTTATCATTTTGCATTAGGGGGTAATTTTCATGTCAATTCGAATACCGAGGGGAACACAGGACATCCTGCCGGGAGAAGTTGAGAAATGGCAATTGATTGAAGAAAAGGCAAGGGAACTTTGTGAGAAGTTTCAATATCGTGAAATTAGAACACCAATATTCGAACATACAGAATTATTTCTTCGCAGTGTTGGAGATACAACGGATATTGTTCAAAAAGAGATGTACACATTTGAAGACCGCGGCGGCCGCAGTCTGACCCTTCGTCCTGAAGGAACAGCTTCAACTGTAAGATCATTTGTTGAGCATAAAATGCATGGCGATGCAAGCCAGCCTGTAAAGCTTTATTATATGGGGCCTATGTTCCGTTATGAACGGCCACAGGCAGGACGTTTCCGCCAGTTTGTCCAATTCGGCGTCGAAGCGATCGGCAGTGCTGATCCGGCAATTGATGCAGAAGTAATTGCACTGGCAATGTCACTTTATAAAAGCATGGGTCTGCAAAAGCTTAAGTTGATTGTGAACAGTCTTGGAGACAAAGAAAGCCGAACTGCACACAGAGAAGCCCTGGTCAACCACTTTAAGCCGCGGATCGGTGAGTTTTGTGAGGATTGCCAGAACCGTCTTGAGAAAAATCCAATGCGCATCCTGGACTGTAAACAAGACCGTGAACATGAACTTATGAAATCTGCTCCATCCATTTTAGATTATTTAAACGATTATTCAAAAGCCTATTTCGAGAAGGTTCAAAAGTACTTAAAGAACCTGGATATTGACTTTACGGTCGATCCAAATCTTGTTCGCGGCCTGGATTACTACAATCATACAGCCTTTGAAATTATGAGTGATTCCGAAGGTTTCGGAGCTATTACTACTCTTTGCGGCGGTGGACGATACAATGGCCTCACTGAGGAAATCGGCGGTCCTGAAGCGCCGGGAATTGGGTTTGCTTTAAGTATTGAGCGATTCATTGCTGCTCTTGAAGCGGAAAAGGTCGATCTGCCTCTTGCTAAGAGCATTGATTGCTACCTTGTATCCCTTGGAGAGGAAGCAAAGGATTATACAGTCGGCCTTCTTCAAAAACTCCGGATGGCAGGATATTCTGCTGAAAGAGATTATCTTGACAGAAAAATTAAAGCGCAGTTCAAAGCGGCAGACCGGTCAAATGCGAAATTTGTTGCTGTCCTGGGCGAAGATGAACTTAAAGCGAATAAAATTAATGTGAAATCGATGGAATCAGGGGAGCAGACAGAGGTTGAACTTGATTCGTTTATAGAGAAATTCACAGCACTTTATCAATCATAAACTTGTGTTTACAGGAGGAATTAGTATGTTTGGGCGAACGTATTTTTGCGGGGAAGTAACGGAAAAAGCTATAGGAGAAAAAGTAAGCTTAAAGGGTTGGGTGCAAAAGCGCCGGGATTTGGGCGGCCTGATCTTTGTGGATCTTCGTGACCGCACTGGCATTGTCCAGGTTGTATTTAATCCGGAAGTTTCGCCGGAAGCTCTTGCAGCGGCTGAAAAAATCCGCAATGAATTTGTACTTGATATAGAGGGAGAAGTAATTGCGCGCGAAGAAGGCACCATCAATGAGAACTTGAAAACGGGGCGGATTGAGATTAAAGCAGAGAAAGTGACGATTATCAATGAAGCAAAAACACCTCCTTTTGTAATTGATGATAAAACGGATGTTTCCGAAGATGTCCGCTTAAAATACCGTTATCTGGATTTGAGACGCCCAGTTATGTTTGATACCTTTAAAATGCGTCATCAAGTAACAAAAGCAATGAGAGATTTTCTTAACAGCGAAGGGTTTCTTGATGTAGAAACACCGATCTTAACGAAGAGCACCCCGGAAGGAGCCCGTGATTATTTAGTTCCAAGCCGTGTGCATCCGGGTGAATTCTATGCTCTTCCGCAATCGCCTCAAATCTTTAAGCAGTTATTAATGGTAGGCGGATTTGAACGCTATTACCAAATTGCACGCTGCTTCCGTGATGAAGACCTGCGGGCAGACCGCCAGCCTGAATTTACTCAGGTCGACATCGAAATGAGTTTTATGAGCCAGGAAGAAATCATCGGCCTGATGGAAAACATGATGGAAAAGATCATGAAAGAAGTAAAAGGCCTGGATGTCCAGCTTCCATTCCCGCGCATGACCTATCAGGAGGCAATGGACCGTTTTGGTTCTGATAAGCCGGATACACGCTTTGCGATGGAATTAACGGATCTGTCGGAAATAGTGAAAGAGTCAAGCTTCAAGGTGTTTGCCGGAGCAGTAGCTTCCGGGGGCCAGGTTAAGGCCATTAATGTGAAAAATGGCGCAGGAAAGTATTCTCGAAAAGATATTGATGCTCTAACAGAGTTTGCAGCTGTATATGGTGCAAAAGGGCTTGCGTGGTTAAAAGCTGAAGAGGACGGCTTAAAAGGCCCGATTGCCAAGTTTGTGACTGAGGAAGAGCAAAAATCATTCTATTCCGCTTTATCGGTAGAATCAGGAGACTTGCTCCTGTTTGTTGCTGATAAGAAGAATGTTGTAGCTGATGCACTTGGCGCTCTGCGATTAAAGCTTGGAAAAGAGCTTGAGCTGATTGATCAAAGCAAATTTAATTTCCTTTGGGTTACAGACTGGCCGCTTCTGGAGTACGATGAGGAAGAAGGACGCTATTATGCAGCCCATCATCCATTTACAATGCCTGCCAGAGAAGATTTAGATCTTCTTGAAAAGGATCCTGCTGGGGTCCGTGCACAAGCATATGACCTTGTGTTAAATGGCTACGAGCTTGGCGGCGGTTCATTGCGTATTTTCGAAAGAGATGTTCAGGAGAAAATGTTCAGTGTGCTCGGATTCTCAAAAGAGGAAGCTGTAGAACAGTTTGGATTCCTGCTTGAAGCATTTGAATACGGCACTCCTCCGCATGGCGGTATTGCCCTGGGATTGGACAGACTCGTAATGCTATTGGCCGGCAGAACAAACCTGAGGGATACAATTGCATTCCCTAAAACAGCAAGTGCGAGCTGTGTGCTTACAGAAGCTCCCGGGGAAGTCAGCCAATCACAGCTTAATGATTTGCATTTAGCACTTAATTTGAAAAAAAGTGAGTAATTTCCTATTTAATGGTTAATTAGCTGAAAAAAATCATTTTTCAGAAAGTTAAACCGGGAAGTTACTCCCGACTTTTAGGGGAACTTTCTTATCTAAAGGAATAAAATGGATATATTTGTCCATATCACCTCCATTTCACCAGCTTGAAAAAGACGAAATCGTATGATATGATCATATCAATAAATAAAGAGTCCTGATGTGTTCGTTGTAAAACCTGAAATTTTGACCAACATTATTCCTTCGGGAGTCCGGAGTTTTTCAGCAGCGTAAATGCCTCTGGATGAGGACTTACAAACGCAGGAAACAGGACACCCACCTGCTGAGTGCGGGTTCAAAACGAGGGCATCAACAGCGACGGCACGATTGGGACTCTTTAGTACATACGGATATTAAAATCCATGCCAGCTGGCATGGGTTTTTTTGTTTGTCCTCTTCAATATAGTCGCTGATAATAAGGTAGGGTTTAAATAAGATAACGCAGTGAACACTATCGAAGAGAAGTTTTGATCTAAGCTTAAATGTTAATATCATTAATCCCATAGAACTACTTGCTTTAATATTCAAGTATGATATATTCATTATCGGGTATAAGATAAAACATGCTTATTAAATAACATCTGATGGAGTTGATATATATGCTTCACCAATTTTCCAGAAATGAATTGGCTATTGGCAAAGAAGGCCTCGAAAAAATGAAAAATAGTACCGTTGCAGTACTGGGCATCGGAGGAGTTGGTTCCTTTGCAGCGGAAGCATTGGCGCGTTCCGGTGTTGGCCGGCTTGTACTGGTTGATAAAGACGATGTTGATATTACAAATGTGAACAGACAGGTCATCGCTTTATTATCTACTGTCGGGAAACCAAAGGTGGATTTAATGAAAGACAGAATCAAGGATATCAATCCTGACTGTGAAGTTATTGCTTTGAAAATGTTTTATACGGAAGAAACTTATGAGCAATTCTTTGATTATGGTCTGGACTTTGTAGTTGATGCTTCCGATACAATTGCCTATAAAATTCATCTAATAAAAGAATGCTTGAATAGAGGAATTCCAATGATCTCAAGCATGGGTGCTGCAAATAAGATGGATCCAACCAGGTTCCAGATTGCTGATATCTTTAAAACTCATACTGACCCGATTGCTAAGGTTATCCGCACGCGCCTGAGAAAAGAAGGAATCAGAAAAGGTGTTCCGGTAGTATTTTCCGATGAAAGCCCGATCGTTATCCGTGAAGATGTCCGAAAAAAAGTTGGAAAAGATGATGCTGAAATCAGAAAGGCCAAAATGCCGCCATCTTCTAACGCATTTGTTCCCTCTGTTGCTGGTTTAATCATGGCCAGCTATGTAACTAGAGAACTTTTAAGCGATATAAAAATTGCACGTGTAAATGACTGAAAAGAGACCGGCCTTCTGCAGGCCGGTCTTTGCGTATTTAAATGTACTTAAATCCCTTCAGTTAATGAACAGCTCTTTTCTCTTTTATGCTGTCATTCTTCAGCAGCTGGTCTGCTTCTTTCAGGATGCTTGCCATTTCCTCATATTGCAAAAGCTGATTTTTATTTTCCGATTCTTTTTCCTGCAACCTTTTAATTAACTGCTCATTTTGAAGTTTTAAGTGCACTTGTTCTTCGTGCAGACGTTTATTTTCCTTAATTTGTTCCGGATCAGGCTGAGTTTTTGCGAAGTTTTTTAAGAAGTGTATGACTTGAGCCAAGTTGGCGGGCAGAACAGTACCAGAAGTTTCATGGGTTTGAATGCCTGCAGTATTCCTTGGGTTTTCTTCAGATACATAACTTTCCCTTTTTGTTATAACCATGTTCCAGCGATATTGGCAGGCTGAAACTGTCCGGCCCAGCTCTGTACTTGCCTTTTTAAAGGCTGATGCTTTTGAGTCGCCATTTGATGTGTATTCAAGTACTGTCTCTTCGAGTAATTGATCCTCTTCCGGCTTCCATAAGTCTTTCCGTTCATTCATTTCTTTGATCACCTCGAAAATACGATTGTTAGACTTATCGTCACCCTAATAGATGAAAATATTCCATTCTCAAGCGGAGAAAGGTAAAATAGCAAGGAGCAAATCTAATTTTGATCCCAGCCTTAAATACGTCTGCAAAACGGACAATACATTACTAGCTGGGAGGAGGATGAAAACATGGATACTCTTGTAGAGATACAGGAAGTTACAAAAGTGATAAAAGGAAGAACGATTATTGATTCTGTCAGCTTTGACGTGAAAAAGGGAGAGGTATTCGGTTTCCTTGGCCCAAACGGTGCAGGGAAAACCACCACTATCCGAATGCTGGTGGGCTTGATCGGCATTACTTCTGGAGACATAAAAATTCTTGGAAGCAGCATTAAAGCAGATTTTGAAAAGGCGGTTTCCCATATTGGAGCCATTGTAGAAAATCCTGAGATGTATAAGTTTTTGTCAGGTTATCAGAATCTTATCCATTATGCACGAATGTCAAAAGGTGTGACAAAGGAGAAGATTGATGAGACTGTCGAGCTGGTAGGCCTGACAGAACGGATTCATGATAAAGTGAGGACATACTCACTTGGAATGAGGCAGAGACTTGGTCTGGCGCAGTGTCTTTTGCATGATCCCAAAATCCTTGTTCTGGATGAGCCTACGAATGGACTTGATCCGGCAGGCATCAGGGAGATTCGGGATCATCTGAGGATGCTTGCGAGAGACAGAGAAATGGCTGTTATTGTTTCCAGCCATTTATTATCGGAAATGGAAATGATGTGCGACAGAATCGGCATTATTCAAAACGGGAAATTGATTGATGTTCAGCACATCAGTGATTTTGTACAGGGTAAAGAAAAAGTTTATGAAGTGGAAGTGGATGACCCTGACAAAGCGCAAAGAATGTTAATGGATATATACCCTGAATTGCCTATACAGGTCACTGAAAACAGCGTGCTCCTTCCGCTCGTCCGTGAAGGCATACCTGAGATGGTAAAGGAGTTTGTCCGGGCAGATATTAAAATATTCTCTGTCCGAGAAGTAACCAAAACATTGGAAGATCGCTTCCTGGAAGTTACTGAGTACAAGGGAGGTGCCGAACATGCTCGGGCTGATTCAAAATGAATGGATGAAGATTTTTAGGCGTCCGGGGACTTATGTCATGATTGGACTGCTTTTAATCATGACGACTGTTGCAGGTGCCTTTATAAAATATCAGGAAAGCGGGGGAACGGTGCCGGATAATACGGAATGGAAAAGGGGTTTGCAGACTCAAAACGAAAGCTATCAAAAACAGCTTGAAGAGATGGGAGAAACGGTTCCCAGAGATATGAAGGAACAGTATCAGAGGGAGATTGCCCTTAATGAATACCGAATTCAGCATGATATTTCACCGAATGAGGAATACTCTTTCTGGGGATTTGTATCCGATACCTCACAGCTGATTGAATTTGCCGGCCTGTTTACCATCATCATTGCCGGAGGGATTGTGGCAAGTGAGTTTAGCTGGGGAACCATCAAACTTCTTTTGATTAGGCCTATCAAAAGAGTGAAAATCCTCGGAGCAAAGTATATTACCGTGATTTTGTTCGGTCTGATGCTGCTGGCCGTCCTCTTCGGATATTCAGCACTTCTGGGCGGTCTACTCTTTGGATTCCCTGAAAAAGCAATTCCTTATTTATATTATTACAATGGTACTGTGGAAGAGCAAAGCATGGGACTTCATCTGATAGCTTATTATGGCCTTAAATCCATTAACATGCTTATGCTTGCAACCATGGCTTTTATGATTTCCGCAGTTTTCAGGAATAGCTCTCTGGCAATCGGACTTTCGCTGTTTCTGATGTTTATGGGAGGCCAAGTCACAAGGCTGATTGCCATGAAGTATGATTGGGCAAAGTACAGCCTTTTTGCCAATACAGATCTTCTTCAATATTTCGAAGGAGTGCCAATGGTTCAGGGAATGACACTTGGATTTTCGATCATGATTATTCTTATCTACTTCCTGCTTTTCCAGGTGCTTGCATTTTATGTATTTAATAAAAGAGATGTTTCTGCTTAGAAGTAAATAAGAAAAGGTCTGGCATCGCTGCCAGACCTTTTGCTATTTAAGGAGTTTTTCATAAATCGATGCTAATGCCTGTTCAAATTTGCCTGTTTTCTTAGGCTGATAGTATACCTTGTTTTTTATTCTGTCCGGCAAGTACTGCTGTTTGACCCAGCCTGTTTCATAATCGTGAGGGTACAGATAGCCGATGCCTCTGCCAAGCTCTTTTGCTCCTTTGTAGTGGGCGTCCTTCAAATGATCGGGGACTTCACCGCTTTTGCCTGCACGAATGTCTGCAATTGCAGAATCCAAAGCTTTGTATGCAGAATTGGATTTTGGAGATAAGCAAAGCTCTATGACCGCATTTGCAAGCGGTATCCTTGCTTCAGGAAATCCAATTCTCTCGGCTGTTTCGACGGCTGCGAGAGTCCTGGCTCCGGCTTGGGGTGATGCCAGGCCGATATCTTCATAGGCAATAACCAGCAGTCTTCTGCTTATACTCTGCAGATCGCCTGCTTCAATTAATCTGCCCAAATAGTGAAGTGCAGCATTTACGTCGCTTCCGCGGATAGACTTTTGAAAGCCTGATAATACATCGTAATGGGCGTCCCCGTCTTTATCGTGTGTAAAGCTTTTGCGCTGAATGCATTCCTCGGCAATGGACAAGTCAATCTTAATGATGCCTTCTTCATCCTCTTTTGTTGAAAGCACAGCCAGTTCCAAGGCATTAAGCGAGCTTCTGACATCGCCATTTGAAGCCGTGGCCAGATGAGTTAGAGCTTCATCGGTAACAGCGGTTTGTTTATTGCCGATGCCCCGTTCCTTATCCTGCAAGGCTCTTGCCAGTGCTTTTTTAATTTCATCTGCAGACAGCGGCTTCAGTTCAAAAATTTGACACCGGCTTCTGATCGCAGGGTTTATTGCATGATATGGGTTGCTGGTTGTGGCGCCAATTAAAGTGATGCTGCCATTTTCCAGATAGGGGAGCAGAAAATCCTGTTTGCCTTTATCAAGCCTATGGACTTCATCCAGCAGCAGAATGACCTTACCCGACATTTTTGCCTCTGCCGCTACCACTTCCATATCTTTTTTATTATTAGTCACTGCATTTAAAGTGCGGAAAGCATATTGGGTGCTTCCAGCAATGGCACTTGCAATCGACGTCTTGCCTATACCTGGAGGCCCATACAGAATCATCGATGAGAGCTGCTTAGCCTGCACCATGCGATAAATAATTTTTCCTTCTGAAACAAGATGTTCCTGGCCGATGATTTCATCTATCGTTCTCGGCCTCATCCGGAATGCAAGAGGTTTAATGTTCAAAGTTATCACTCCAGCCTTTTGCCGGCAGTTTGCAGTCTGCCTATCAATTTTCAGCAAAGCTTCCGCTTTCTATTTAAGATACCATAACATTTCCTGCTGTGAAATCAATTAAACCGCCATTGCCAGCGTCCGGGAGTCAATCCCTCGCGCCCCTTTTCTCCCTAAAATATGCTATAATGTCAAAAGTCTATAATCTTACTAAGGATTAAAACTTAATATATTTTTGCAGGTCATGCGGGGAGCGTTGGGGACATGTTATTGAAAAATAAAGGGCAAATCGGTCCCAGGTTTTTGGTGTATCTAACAGGACTGCTTGTCATGAGCCTGGGTATTGTTTTGTTAATAGTAGCTGATATTGGGGCAACTCCCTGGGATGTTCTGCATGTTGGGCTGTACTACCAGCTTGGACTGACAATAGGCAGCTGGTCCATCATTGTCGGGATTTTCATATTAGCTGCTGCAGCACTGATTTCAAAGGAATTTCCACAGGCCGGTGCATTCTTGAATATGATACTGATTGGTCTGTTTATTGACGCATATTTGCTTTTGCCGTTTATGCAGACACCAAATGGGCTTGCGGGGAAAATAGCCATGTTTGGTTCTGGCATAGTTGTTTATTGCTATGGGATGGGGCTATATATTTCGGCTCAGCTCGGAGCCGGGCCGAGGGATAGCCTGATGATTGCATTGACAGCAAAAACCGGCTGGAAGATTAGAAATGTCAGAGCCTTAATGGAAATTGCTGTGCTGACAGTTGGATGGCAGCTGGGAGGACCTGTTTTTTGGGGAACCATTGTGCTCAGTTTGGCAGTCGGTCCAATTGTCGGAGCAGCTTTGCCGCAGTGCCAGGCTTTAACTGACCGATTTTTGGCAAAGCTTAAAGAAAAGGATATTTATGCGAATCAAATGCTTAAAGAAAAGGATAGAGGTGCAAGCTGATGAAAATATCTACTAAAGGCCGTTATGGTTTAACTATAATGATTGAATTAGCTAAAAAGCATGGAGAAGGTCCCACTTCGTTAAAATCGATTGCCCAGACGAATGATCTGTCCGAGCACTATCTGGAGCAGCTTATTGCTCCACTTCGAAACGCCGGTCTTGTTAAAAGCATCCGCGGTGCATACGGCGGATATATCTTAGGCAAAGAGCCGACAAAAATTACCGCTGGGGATATCATCAGAGTTCTGGAAGGACCGATTAGTCCAGTGGAAGGAATTGAAGACGAGGAGCCTGCAAAGAGAGAACTGTGGATGCGAATTCGTGATGCTGTGAAAGATGTGCTTGATAACACAACGCTTGAAGATCTTGCCAGCCATACAGATAACGGAGAATCGGATGCTTATATGTTTTATATTTAGGCCTTAATCAGAGAATAATTTTTGTGGAAAATACAAGCAGCAGGACGAAATAAAGTAGGTGAACTAATTTGGAAAGAATATACCTTGATCATGCAGCGACTTCACCAATGCATCCGGTAGTGATTGATCGGATGACTGAAGTCATGAAATCTGAATATGGAAATCCCTCAAGCATCCATTATTTCGGGAGGAGTGCACGTCATATTGTCGATGAAGCAAGATCTGCTTTAGCAAACAGTATTGGTGCAAAAGCCAATGATATTATTTTTACAGGCGGAGGAACAGAAGCTGATAATCATGCGATTTTTGGAACGGCTGAATCCTGCCGCCATAGGGGCAAACACATTATCACAACTCAAATTGAACATCATGCGGTTTTGCATGCATGTGAGGAGCTTGAAAGACAGGATTTTGAGGTAACGTATTTGCCTGTTGATCCAAATGGGCGTGTTTCTGTAAAGGACGTAGAAGATGCTTTGCGGGAGGATACCATACTTGTAACGATCATGTACGGAAATAATGAAATAGGGACTCTTCAGCCGATTAAGGAAATAGGCGGGTTATTGGCAGAGCATCCTGCGAAATTCCATACCGATGCTGTTCAGGCTTATGGACTTGAAAAAATTGATGTGCAGGAATTGAGAGTGGATTTGCTATCCGTCTCCGCCCATAAAATCAATGGCCCAAAAGGGATCGGCTTTTTATATGCCCATCCTGATGTGAAGCTTTCTTCACGGCTATTTGGCGGTGAACAAGAAAGGAAGCGCCGGGCAGGAACGGAAAATGTTCCATCTATTGCAGGCTTCCAGGAGGCTGTCCGGATCACTCAGAAGGAGATGGAAGCTAAGCGGGAAGAACTGCATTCTTTTAAGATGCTGTTCATGGATAAACTGAAGCAGGAAGATGCTGTTTTTGAACTGAACGGATTGCTTGATTATTCCCTTCCTCATGTTTTAAACTTAAGCTTTCCCGGGACGAATGTTGAAGCCATGCTGGTTAATCTTGATTTGGCTGGTATAGCAGCATCAAGCGGGTCGGCCTGTACTGCAGGCTCCATCGATCCATCCCATGTACTTGTCAGCATGTTTGGAAAAGGATCAGAAAAACTGCAAAATTCCATCCGTTTCAGCTTCGGCCTTTTTAATACAAAAGAACAAGTCGAACAAGCAGCAGAACAAACAGCTAAAATCGTGAAACGGCTGGCTAAATAGATTAAGATATTGGAAACATGCAAGTCTAAGCGTGGTTTCTGAAGATTTGAGGTGAAATAGATGAATAAAGATCCAAAGGATACCCGGGTAGTGGTTGGTATGTCCGGAGGTGTTGATTCTTCTGTGGCGGCCCTGCTTTTGAAAGAACAGGGTTACGATGTAATCGGCATCTTCATGAAAAACTGGGATGATACAGACGAAAATGGTGTTTGTACCGCTACAGAGGACTACAATGATGTCATCCGAGTATGCAACCAAATCGGCATCCCATATTACGCAGTCAACTTCGAAAAGCAATATTGGGATAAAGTATTTACCTACTTTCTTGAAGAATACAAGGCAGGGCGGACGCCTAATCCTGATGTTATGTGCAATAAAGAAATTAAATTTAAGGCATTCCTTGAACATGCTATGAACCTTGGCGCCGACTATCTGGCGACAGGACACTATGCACGTGTGGAATTCAGAGATGGCGAATATAAAATGCTGAGAGGTCTTGATGATAATAAGGACCAAACCTATTTCCTGAACCAGTTGACACAGGATCAGCTTGAGAAAGTGATGTTCCCGATTGGCGATATTGAAAAATCAAAAGTTCGTGAACTGGCAAAGGAAGCCGGTCTGGCAACTGCAGCAAAGAAAGACAGTACAGGCATCTGCTTTATTGGTGAACGCAACTTCAAGGAGTTCCTTGGGAATTACCTTCCGGCGCAGCCCGGAAACATGGAAACCATGGACGGAAAAGTTGTCGGCAAGCATGATGGCCTTATGTACTATACCATCGGGCAGCGGCATGGACTTGGCATTGGCGGTGCAGGTGAACCCTGGTTTGCCATCGGTAAAGACCTGAAGAGAAATGTCTTGTATGTTGGACAAGGCTTCCACAATGAAATGCTCTATTCAGACTCCATTATTGCTGTTAATAGCAGCTGGGTAACAAATTCAGAACAGCCGCAGGAATTTGAATGTACGGCTAAGTTTCGATATCGTCAGGCTGACAGCAGGGTAAAGGTTCAAATACTTGAAGATGGCAAGGTCAAAGTTGTTTTTGAGGAGCCAATTCGGGCTGTTACCCCTGGTCAGGCGGTTGTCTTTTATAATGGAGACGAGTGCCTTGGCGGAGGAACAATTGATGAAATATTCAAGGATGGCAAAAAGCTGGATTATGTCGGTTAAGAAAAGACGGACCCCGATTCTTATCAAAGGATCGGGGTTTTATTACGGGAATAGAAGACAGCGGAAAAGGTGAATTCAATTATGCTATACTTTGATTTGAATGGAGTGATGAATTATGGATAAAAACCAAATGGGTATTCAATATATGCAAGAAGGAAAATGGGAAGAAGCAGCGAAGGTCTTTATGGAAGCAATTGAAGAGAATCCTTCAGATCCTGTTTCATATATTAACTTTGGAAATGTGCTATCTGCAGTTGGAGAAAATGAAAAAGCGCTGAAGTTATATGAGAAAGCAATAGGTCTTGATGAAAATGCCGGTGCTGCTTACTACAGTGCGGGAAATTTATATTATGAATTACAGCAGTTTGATGAGGCTAAAAAGATGTTTGAAACAGCATTGCAAAAAGGCCTGGATACCGCAGATAATTTCTTCATGCTTGGCATGTCCCTAATAGCCCTTGACCAGGGCAGACTGGCTTTGCCTTATTTGCAGCGAAGCGCGGAGTTAAATGAAAATGACGCCGAAGCACATTTCCAATATGGATTATGTCTGGCACAGCTGGATTACATTGATGAAGCGATCGGGCAAATGAAAAAGTGCATTGAAATTGAGCCGGAGCATGCAGATGCTTATTACAATCTTGGAGTAGCATATGGATTTAAGGAAGACGAAAATAGAGCACTTGCTTACTTTAATAAAGCACTGGAAATTCAGCCGGACCATATGCTTGCGGGCTATGGAAAAAAGCTGATTGAAAAGGGCGGCAGCGAATTGAATTAAGTTGTTTTCAGGGGAGGGAATAGAAATGGAAAAACAGGATTCCATGGATCTTTTTGCCGAACAGGGGAAGTTCATAAAGGGCAGACATCTGGTCACAATCTTTCATAATGAGCAAAACTTATATACGGTTGTGCGCATTAGGGTTGATGAAACGAATGACTCTTATGATGAAAAAGAAGCGGTCATCACTGGCTATCTGCCAAAGATGCATGAGCATGAAACCTATATTTTTTATGGTGAATTCAAAGACCATCCTAAGTTCGGCATCCAATTCCATGCCAGCCATTACAGGAAAGATCTTCCCCAGACGAAACAAGGAGTAGCCAATTATTTATCAAGTGAATTATTTAAAGGGATTGGCAAGAAAACAGCCGAGCAAATCGTGGAGACACTTGGAGAAGATGCGATTACTCGTATTCTAAATCAGCCGTCCCTGCTCGATAGTGTTCCCAAGCTGTCACCTGAAAAAGCTAAATTGCTTTACGATACGCTGATGGAACACCAGGGCCTTGAGCAAGCCATGATCGCTCTTAATCAATATGGGTTTGGCCCGCAGCTTTCCATGAGGATTTATCAGGTATATAAAGAAATGACAATTGAAGTCGTTCAAAATAACCCTTATAAGCTTGTTGAGGATATAGAAGGGGTCGGATTTGGCCGTGCTGACGAGCTGGGGTATCAAATTGGCATATCAGGCAATCATCCTGACCGTATAAAAGCTGCCTGCCTCTACATACTGGAAACGGAGAGTATGCAGGCAGGACATGTTTATATTGAAGCAAAGCCTCTTTTGCAAAGTGTGAAGAAGCTGCTGGAAGAAAATAAGCGTGATTCGATTGAATTCAGGGATATATCCAATGAACTGATTAAGCTTGAAGAGGAAGGGAAGATCATGGCTGAAGGCCAAAAAATTTTCCTTCCATCTCTTTATTATTCCGAAAAGGGACTAGTTACCAATATTAAGCGGATCCTAAAGCAAACCCAGTATGATGAACAGTTTCCGGAGTCAGAATTTCTTTTGGCCCTTGGAAATTTGGAGGAGCGCCTGGGTGTCCAATATGCCCCAACCCAAAAGGAAGCCATTCAAACAGCTCTTATGTCGCCTATGCTGATATTGACCGGCGGGCCGGGGACAGGAAAAACAACCGTTATTAAGGGGATTGTTGAGTTATATGCCGAGCTGCATGGCTGCTCCCTGGAAGCGAAAGATTATAAAAAGGAAGAGCCCTTTCCCTTCCTGCTGGCAGCCCCTACAGGAAGGGCTGCAAAACGGATGGCAGAATCAACAGGGCTGCCCGCTGTAACGATTCACCGTCTTCTTGGCTGGAATGGGTCTGAAGGATTTGACCGGCACGAGGAGAGTCCGTTAGAAGGCAGGATTTTAATTGTAGATGAGACATCAATGGTTGATGTTTGGCTTGCAAATCAGCTTTTCAAGGCTCTTCCTGAAAATATGCAAGTGATACTGGTTGGTGATGAAGACCAGCTGCCTTCAGTGGGTCCCGGCCAGGTTTTGAAGGATCTTTTGCGCTCAGAACGCATTCCAACTGTCCGTTTAACAGATATATACAGGCAGGCTGAAGGGTCTTCAATTATTGAACTGGCACATGAAATGAAAAAAGGCAAGCTTCCTGCGAACATCACTGCGCAGCAATCGGACCGTTCATTTATCAAATGCCAGCCGGGCCAAATTGCTGATGTTGTTGAAAAGGTTGTCCTTAATGCCAAAAAGAAAGGTTATTCATCAAAAGATATTCAGGTGCTTGCCCCAATGTACCGCGGACCTGCAGGCATCGACAGACTAAACGAAATACTGCAGGAAATACTGAATCCAAATCCCGATGGATCGAGGAAAGAGCTGTCCTTTGGTGATGTGAAATACAGAATTGGCGATAAGGTCCTTCAACTTGTCAACCAGCCTGAGAACAATGTTTTTAACGGGGATATGGGTGAAATTATATCTATTTTTTACGCAAAGGAAAATACGGAAAAACAGGATATGATTGTCGTATCCTTCGATGGTGCGGAAGCTACATATACAAGACAGGATTTGAACCAGATCACTCATGCCTACTGCTGCTCTGTCCATAAATCGCAGGGAAGTGAATTTCCGATTGTCATTATGCCTGTTGTTAAAAGCTATTACAGGATGCTGAGAAGAAATCTCCTTTATACCGCCATTACCCGCAGCAGACAATTTTTGATATTGTGCGGCGAAGAAGATGCATTAAAAATAGGTGTGGAACGTGCGGATGAACAGGCCCGCCTGACCACTCTTTCTGAAAAGCTGAGAGATGCAATCCTATTTAATGATGAAACAGGGCTTGAGGATACAGCTGAGTCTTCACTTACGGAAACACTTTCTCTCGAAGAAAGGCTTCTCCAAGCCGATCCAATGATTGGAATGGGAAATATAACACCGTATGATTTTTTGGAAAAGGAATATAGCTAAGAAGAGCAGTCTACAATAAAAGACTGTTCTTTTTGTATATCTAAACAGTAGACATGCAATTTGGCGGTTTAATCTAAATATATAAAGGAGAGATAAGTGTGGAAAAGAAAAGCAGAACTTCTCTTCTCAATCTCCATGGAGTAAAACGCCGCAAACAGCCGCGGCAGGACTATGAGTTTTCAGAGGAACTGTCAGACGGCGGGGAGCGCAGCGAGCGTTTTAATAAGCCAAGGTACAGCAGAAAGTAGGCTTATGCAGGCTTTCTAATCCGTTCTTAACAATACTTTTTGGCACCCATGGCAATGGTTTTCCGTTATGTTTTTTTCGGGACAGTGAAAACTATAAATGTTCGGGAAGGCGGGATTCTCTTTGCGGACATTTTCTTTATTAAAAGGCCTGCCGGTGTTTGAGTTGAAAACCGGCAATAAAGCAGGCGATATCTGTGATTTATCCATTTCAGGAACCGGAAAAGTTCAGGGATTACTGCTGCGAAAGGGCGCATTTCTGAAAAAAAACTATATCATCAATATTGAAGACGTGGCATCTTTCGGGTGGGATGGAGTGATGATTGAAGATACCTCTGTTCTGCAGGCAATTCCTAAACATGAGGATTATACATGTGAGACCCATAATCGGTTAACCGGCAAAATGATTATGAGCCGGGAAGGAGAACGGCTGGGTTTGCTTGAGGATGTATACTTTAAGGAAGAATTGGGCACGATTGTAGGGTACGAACTGTCGGATGGCTTCTTTTCAGATGTGCTGGAAGGAAAACGTGTCATAAAAACCGATGACCCGCCTGCAATTGGAAAAGACGCCATAATTGTAAATGTAAAATAGTGAGGTGTCTTTTTCGTGCTGAAATGTCCAAATTGCCAGAGCAAAGATATTGGTAAAATCGGGATTAACCAATATTATTGCTGGAATTGCTTTATTGAACTTTCCTTGTCCAAAGGGATCATTAACACCCATCAAGTAGAGGAAGATGGTACGCTCAGTTCCCTTGATGATTTATTTGAAGAAGAAGAGCGCCGGTTTCTTTCGTAAGAATTAACGGAAGAGGTGAGCCAGTTTTGAACAAAATATTAACCTCTGCAATGATGCTTGGGGCAGGCATGGCTGCTTATAATTATGCCCAAAAGAATAATATGATATCAGGCCGAAAAATGAAACGCATCCAGAAAAGAATAACCAAATCTTTATTTTAAATGATCAAGGCTGGTTCTTAAAAAAGGGCCAGCTTTTTTTCGCACCTCCATGCTATTCATAATGAGTAAGATGCATAATTCCCATGGAAGCTATCACAATAAATACAAGGAGGGGGCCATATTGAATATTCATATGAAATGGTACTACCGGCTTGGATTTCTGCTTCTCTTGTTTATTGTGATTTTAGTTTTCCTAAAGCTCCAGGCATTATGGATGCCCGTTCTGGAAATTGTATTTGCCGTATTCATTCCTTTTGTCATTGGGGCATTTATTACTTATCTTCTTCACCCGATCGTGGAAAAATTGCATGAAACGGGCCTTCACAGGGGGCTTGCCGTTTTTATTATATATTTTTTGTTCTTCGGGGGAATTGGCCTTATCTTTTATAAAGGGATTCCGGCTTTTATTCATCAATTGCGTGATCTGGCGGAAAATGCACCTCATTTTGCAAATCAGTACCGCGGGTGGATCGATACGATTCAGAGTAAAACATCAACATGGCCAGATGGCCTGCAGACCAGGATTGATGAGGTTATTGCAGCTATAGAGCAGCGGTTAAATAATCTTTTATCAAAAGTAATCACATTTTTTCTGAATGTACTGAACTATGCTTTGATTATCGCAGTTATTCCCTTCATCTCTTTTTATCTTCTTAAAGATTTTTCGATTATGAAAAGAGCTGCCTGGTACTTGACTCCAAGAAAATGGAGGAAGGAAGGCGTGTTAATCTTAAGAGATGTAGACAAGTCACTCGGAAGCTATATCAGGGGGCAGCTTCTGGTATGTGCAGCCATTGGGGCCATTTCTTCTCTGCTATTTTGGGTTTTTGATATGCGTTATCCTCTTTTGCTGGGTACTATAATAGGTGTTACCAATGTAATTCCTTATTTTGGCCCAATTATCGGAGCGATTCCGGCTGTCATCATTGCTTCAGCTTTATCGGTTAAA
Organism: Cytobacillus sp. SAFR-174; assembly: GCF_051964675.1. NCBI lineage: Bacteria > Bacillati > Bacillota > Bacilli > Caryophanales > Bacillaceae > Cytobacillus > Cytobacillus sp. SAFR-174. The sequence goes on from NZ_JBQCMZ010000012.1 coordinate 79,655, forward strand.
ATGGTCGTAATAACAATTGGGATTATTATTGTTCTTCAATTCCTTGAGGGGAATATCCTATCACCCCTGATTGTTGGAAAAAGTCTTCATATGCACCCTCTTCTCATTATGCTCGCACTGCTGGCCGGCGGAGAAGCTGGAGGGATATTGGGCTTGATTATTGCAGTTCCGATTTTAGCTGTCATTAAAGTAAGTATCATACATGCAAAAAAACACTTTTCAAAAAATAAACAGCCAAAAATCAGCGGAACCTCATCATGATGTTGACAACAATAAAGGAAAATCGCTATAATTCGTCTATAAAGTATATATTAAACATTTTGACGGAATGAGTATGTTATAGACCATCTGCGTGAATGCATTGCTGCATTCATAAAAGAGAGGGAGTTCCATGGCTGAAAGAACTTCCAGATGAAGGATAACAGAAAGCTAATCCTGAGTGCAGCTAATCCCTGCCGTATTTACGCGTTAAGGATCTGAGAGATGGGAGATTGCCTATGAACCGGCATTATTCATTTAACTTCCATAATCAGGGTGGTACCGCGAGTAAGCTCTCGTCCCTGTCCAGGGATGAGGGCTTTTTTTGTTGTTTTTAAAAGTTTTTACATATTTTAGGAGGTTGGTTAGAATGAAACAATTATCAGGTGCTGAAATACGCCGAATGTTCCTGGATTTCTTTAAAGAGAAAGGGCACGCTGTTGAACCGAGCGCATCCCTCGTTCCTCACGAGGATCCTTCCCTGCTCTGGATTAACAGTGGTGTCGCCACTCTGAAAAAATATTTTGACGGCCGTGTCATCCCAGAGAACCCAAGGATTACAAATGCCCAAAAATCCATCCGTACCAACGATATCGAAAATGTCGGCAAAACAGCAAGACACCATACTTTTTTTGAGATGCTGGGCAATTTCTCAATTGGTGATTACTTTAAAGAAGAAGCCATCGTCTGGGCTTGGGAGTTTTTGACTGATAAAAAATGGATTGGCTTTGCTGAAGAAAAGCTTTCTGTTACGATTCATCCTGAAGATGATGAAGCTTTTAACATCTGGCGGGAAAAAGTAGGAGTGCCGGAAGAGAGGATTATCCGCCTGGAAGGAAACTTCTGGGACATCGGAGAAGGCCCAAGTGGTCCCAATACAGAGATCTTCTATGACCGCGGTCCTGAATATGGAAATGACCCAGAAGATCCTGAACTATATCCCGGCGGTGAAAACGATCGCTATTTAGAAGTCTGGAATCTTGTGTTTTCTGAATTCAACCATAATCCTGATGGCACTTATACGCCGCTGCCTAAGAAAAATATTGATACCGGGATGGGGCTTGAGCGGATGGCGTCTGTCGTTCAAAATGTTCCTACCAACTTTGATACAGACTTATTTATGCCAATTATCCGGGGAACAGAAGAAATTTCAGGCCGGAAATATGGAGCATCAAAGGAAACGGATGTTGCATTTAAAGTTATTGCAGACCATATCCGCACAGTGGCATTTGCAGTGGGTGACGGTGCGCTGCCTTCTAATGAAGGACGGGGCTATGTATTGAGAAGATTGCTTCGCCGTGCTGTCAGATATGCTAAACAAATTAATATAAACGAGCCATTCATGTATGAATTGGTGCCAGTGGCAGGAGAAATTATGCATGACTTTTACCCGGAAGTAAAAGAAAAAACAGAATTTATCCAAAAGGTCATCAAAAACGAAGAAGAACGTTTCCATGAAACACTTCATGAAGGTCTTGCCATTCTTTCATCTGTTATCAAGAAAGAAAAGGAAAAAGACAGCGATACGATTCAGGGTGAAGACGTTTTCCGTCTTTATGATACGTACGGATTCCCGGTTGAGTTAACAGAGGAATATGCTGAAGAAGAAGGTATGAAAGTGGATCATGCCGGATTTGAAAAGGAAATGGAAGGACAGCGTGAGCGTGCACGTTCAGCACGTCAGGATGTAGATTCCATGCAGGTCCAGGGCGGTGTATTAGGAGAGCTGAAAACCGAAAGCAAGTTTGTCGGATATGATAAGCTTCAGACAGAAGCCAGAATAGCTGCAATTGTGAAGGATGGGCAATTAATTGAAGAAGCTCATGCTGGTGATGAGATTCAGCTGATCTTGAATGAGACACCATTTTACGCAGAGAGCGGCGGACAGATTGCTGACCAGGGAACTCTTGAAGCAGAAGGATTAAAGGTTTCAATTAAGGATGTTCAAAAAGCTCCGAATGGACAAAACCTTCATAGAGCTGTCATTGAAAAAGGAACGCTGAAGGCTGAAGCATCTGTACTGGCTGCGGTAAATGAGCAAATCCGTTCAAAGGTAATTAAAAATCATACTGCAACTCACTTGCTTCATCAAGCTTTAAAGGATGTTTTGGGAGGACATGTTAACCAGGCTGGTTCTTTAGTAGGGCCGGATCGCCTGCGTTTTGACTTCTCTCATTTTGGGCAAATTACTTCTGAAGAGCTTGAGAAAATTGAAGCGATTGTCAACGAACAAATTTGGCAAAGCCTTGAAGTTGAAATCAACTACAAGGACATTGAAGAGGCAAAGGCAATGGGGGCTATGGCTTTATTTGGTGAGAAATATGGCAAGATTGTCCGGGTTGTTCAGGTTGGTGATTACAGTCTTGAGCTTTGCGGCGGATGCCATGTTTCGAATACTGCTTCCATCGGATTGTTCAAGATCCAATCGGAAAGCGGAATTGGCGCTGGAACTCGCAGAATAGAAGCAGTAACTGGCGAATCTGCATACAAGCTAATGAATGACCAGATTACTGTATTAAAAGAAGCTTCAGGCAAATTAAAGACCAATCCAAAAGATTTGTCTTCAAGAATTGATGTGCTGCTTGGAGAAATGAAGCAGCTGCAGCGTGAAAACGAATCTTTAGCAGCAAAATTGGGCAATATTGAAGCAGGGAGCCTGGTATCAAAGGCAAAAGAAGTCAATGGCATTACCGTTCTTGCTGAGAAGGTCCAGGCATCAGACATGAATAACCTGCGCAATATGGCTGACGATTTAAAACAAAAACTCGGATCTGCAGTTGTTGTATTAGGCAGTGTAAACGAGGGAAAAGTGAATATTATTGCCGGGGTGACAGATGATCTGATCAAAAAAGGCTTCCATGCGGGCAAAGCGGTCAAAGAAGTTGCTGCAAAATGCGGCGGCGGAGGCGGAGGCCGTCCGGACATGGCTCAGGCTGGCGGAAAAGACCCGGAAAAACTTGAAAGTGCTCTGCAATTTGTAGAAGAATGGGTTAAATCCGTTTGATATCCCAGTAAAGTAGTGTAAAATGGAGGTAACCAAGAGAGATTGTTCATCATCAGGAAGAAACAGCTTGTTCTTCACCATGTTTTCCTGTCAGGAACAAGATCATTTATTGATCGCTCTGTTTATTCAGGCGGCAGGCCAAACAGTTATGAAGAGGGGGACAAGCTGGTAATGATCCGGATTTAATCCGGCAAATATAAGCTATCCTATCCTTCATACAGAAAAGCGAGGTGTAAGATATGAGCTCATTTGACAAAACAATGAGGTTTAACTTTCCTGAAGAACCAATCGAACAGGATGTGAATGAAGTTCTGTTTCAAGTTTATGGTGCCCTCCAGGAAAAAGGGTATAATCCTATAAATCAAATTGTCGGTTATCTGCTGTCCGGGGATCCGGCTTACATTCCCCGCCATAAGGATGCACGCAATATCATCCGTAAACTTGAACGGGATGAGATCATCGAAGAATTGGTTAAATCATACTTAAAACAGCAGCGTGAGGGGTAAACATGCGGACTATGGGACTGGATGTCGGCTCTAAGACAGTCGGCGTCGCTCTAAGCGATGCGTTCGGATGGACAGCGCAGGGCTTGGAAACCATCAAAATCAACGAGGAAGAAAAAGAGTTTGGTTTTGAAAGAATTGGTGAAATAATAAAAGAGCATGAAGTCAGTAAGATTGTTGTCGGCTTGCCTAAAAATATGAATGGAACCATTGGCCCACGCGGTGAAGCCAGCCAGTTCTTTGCTTCAGAGCTGGAGAAGCTTTTTGGCCTTCCGGTCGTATTATGGGACGAGCGTCTCTCAACAATGGCAGCTGAAAGAGTTTTGCTTGAAGCAGATGTCAGCCGCAAGAAACGGAAAAAAGTCATTGATAAAATGGCAGCCGTCATGATTTTACAAGGCTTTTTAAATAGCCAAATTTAATGAGGTGAACAGAAATGAACCATGGAGATAACAACATTACTGTAATTGACGAAGAAGGCAACGAGCAGCTTTGCGAAGTATTGTTCACGTTTGATTCGGAAGAATTCGGCAAGTCATATGTCCTTTATTATCCAATTGGGGCAGATGAAAATGATGATGAAGAAATTGAAATTCACGCTTCAGCATTCAGCCCAAGCGAAGACAGCAAGGACGGCGAACTGCAGCCGATCGAGACAGAAGAGGAATGGGATTTAATTGAAGAAATGCTAAACACATTCCTTGAAGAGCAGGAAGATTAATAAAACTGGCCCCCGGGCCAGTTTTTTATTTGCTTCTTTTTTCGGCTGGATCGGAATAAACCGAAGGTGCAATATGTGGGAAAAAATGGCGAATCTTTTTGGTTTTTGTAATATCCTGCGACTTACAAAAGAAAATATAGTATAATAAGCCCGTGATGTCTCAGAAACAAAAAGAAAATACGATTTTTTAGGCCAGTTGGCAAGAAAACATGCTAGTTCATTTCCAAAGAAGCCAACGTCTTTTTAACGGGGGGATATGTGATGTCGGCAGACGATCATAAAGAGAAAAAAGAAATAATGCGCGAAAAAATGATTGAGCGGCAAGGCGAAGCAAAAGTAGTCCGTAAAATTGTACTGATAGTTGCAATCATATTATTAATCTCAGCTGCTGCAGTGCTCGGCGGGGGATATTTTTATATTAATTCAGCTTTAAAGCCTGTTGATCCCGATAATAATAAGCCGAGAAAAGTAGAGATACCAATCGGGTCATCTGTGACGGGAATCGGCACTGTTCTTGAAGAAAATGGAATTATCAGGGATGCACGTGTTTTTAAATATTATGTGAAATTTAAAAATGAAGCTGGATTTATGGCAGGAGAATATGAGTTGAAGCCTTCCATGAATATGGAGGAGATTCTGGATAGCTTGAAAACAGGTAAGGTAATGGAAGAAGTTGCATTCAAGATCACCATTCCAGAGGGAAAACAGCTTGAGCAGATTGCAGGGATCATTGCAGAAAAAACTGATAAAAAACCAGAAGATGTGTTGAAAAAACTTAATGAAAAAGCTTTTATTAAATCTTTAATGGCAGAATATCCTGAATTGCTGACAAATGAAATCCTGGCTGAAAATATTAAATATCCTCTTGAGGGTTACTTATTCCCGGCAACCTATCCTTTTTACAAAGAAGATCAGACTATAGAGGAAATTGTTAAAGTTATGCTTGATAAAACGGCTTCAGTTATTAAAAAGTATAGCGGTGATATGGAGAAGCAGGAATACACTCCGCACAAATTATTGACAATGGCATCGCTCATAGAGGAAGAAGCAACGGCGAAAGTAGACCGTAATCAGATTGCGAGTGTTTTCTACAACCGGATAGACACAGGAATGCCTTTGCAGACAGATCCAACTGTCCTGTATGCACATGGTGAACATAAATCAAGGGTCCTATATAAAGACTTAGAGATCGACTCACCATACAACACATATAAGTACCCTGGACTGACGCCCGGACCGATTGCAAATGCCGGGGTTTCCTCAATTGAAGCAGCATTGGTGCCTGCAGAAACAGATTACCTTTATTTCCTGGCCACATCAACGGGAGAAGTGCTTTTCTCAAAGACACTGGATGAGCATAATCAAAAAAAAGCACAGCATATATCGAATAATTAAATTAGTGAAAGGGGAATGTGCAGATATAGCATTCCCCTTTTACTTATGGTAAAATAGATCAGGTGTTTTATATAAGCTTCGCGATAGCGTAAATCACGGACAAGCATGGATATTGGCTCACATAAGCCGGAATGCCGCATAGCGCATCTCCACATCCTTTCTGTGAACGCTATTTTTTCATGTCTAAATAGCAAAGCTGAGGCGATTGCTTTTCAGGGAATGCAGACTAAGCCATGGCAGTGTCTGCATGACTGCGAGGGCATCTGAAGCCGCAGCTTGACAATAAAATTCCATCTGATCGAGGTGATGCCAGCTTGATGAACGATAAGCTGCATGCATATATAGAGGAAATAATACCTGAAAGATCCCAGTTGCTGGACAAAATGGAGCAGTACGCCAAGGAGCACAATGTTCCAATTATGGAGCTGGCAGGAATCGAAGCGATGCTTCAGCTTTTGCGCATTCAAAAACCGAAAATGATACTTGAAGTAGGCACGGCAATCGGCTATTCAGCACTCAGAATGGCGTTCGCAGTTCCTGAATCGAAAATTGTTACGATTGAACGCGATGCTGAACGTTACCAGCTTGCCGAAAAGTATATAGAAGAAGCCGGGAAAAAGGAGCAAATCATCATCATTAAGGGAGATGCCCTGGAAGTCGTGGAAGACGTTGAAAAGCACGGACCCTATGATGCTATATTTATTGATGCAGCAAAAGGCCAATATCAGCGGTTCTTTGAAATCTATTCACGATTTCTCTCAGATGGCGGCGTGATTATTACAGACAATGTCCTTTTCAAAGGCCTTGTATGTGAAGCAGATATTGAAAATAAACGTATCCGGAATATGGTAAGAAAAATTGATGTGTTTAATAAATGGTTAATGAGTCATCCTGAATATCATACAGTTATTTTGCCTGTTGGGGATGGCGTGGCAATTAGTAAAATGAGGTGATTATAATGAAAAAACCTGAACTGTTGGCAACGCCAACAAGTGTTGAAGATATCGGGCCCCTTGTGTCTGCAGGTGCAGATGCCTTTGTTGTAGGAGAACAGCGATATGGACTGAGACTTGCAGGGGAATTCACGAGGGAAGATGTGAAAGAAGCGGTTGAACTTGCACACAAGCATGGGAAAAAAGTGTATGTGGCGATGAACGCTTTATTTCATAATGATAAAGTGCCTGAACTTGAAGGTTACATCAGTTTCCTGAAAGAAATAAATGCTGATGCAATTATATTTGGAGATCCTGCTGTATTAATGGCCGCCCGCTCGGCTGCGCCGGACATGAAGCTCCATTGGAATACAGAAACTACTGCAACAAACTGGTATACATGCAACTACTGGGGCAGAAAAGGTGCAAAACGCGCAGTCCTTGCAAGAGAGATTAATATGGATGCCATCATTGAAATAAAAGAGAATGCCGAGGTGGAAATTGAAGTGCAGGTTCATGGCATGACTGCCATGTTCCAATCAAAGCGCTCCCTGCTGGGCAATTATTATGAATACCAGGGGAAAGCCCTGGAAGTTGAAAACCGCAAACAGGAAAAAAATATGTTCCTTCACGATAAGGAACGGGAAAATAAATACCCGATTTTTGAAGATGACAATGGCACTCATATCATGAGTCCTAATGACATCTGCATTATAGATGAACTGCAGGAAATGATTGAAGCAGGCATTGATTCATTTAAAATTGACGGGATATTAAAAACTCCTGAGTATATTGTTGAAGTGACTAAACTCTATAGAAAAGCTATTGATCTATGTGTCGAAGATCCGGACCAATACGATGACATAAAAGACGGTCTTCTCACTGAAGTTGAAGAAATTCAGCCGGCGAATCGTCCGCTTGATACCGGATTCTTCTTTAAGGAAACTGTCTACTAAATTGACTATATTAAAAAGAAAGAGGAGGAAGCTCTATGGCAGCGGTAAAAGAAAAAATTTCCGAAATTGTCAACGGCAAACGGGTTATTGTAAAAAAGCCTGAATTGCTTGCTCCGGCTGGAAACCTTGAAAAGCTGAAGATTGCCGTTCACTATGGTGCCGACGCTGTGTTTATCGGCGGTCAGGAATACGGCCTTCGTTCAAACGCAGGCAACTTCACTTTTGAAGAGATGAAAGAAGGCGTCGAATTCGCCAAAAAATACGGAGCGAAGATTTATGTTACAACCAATATTTTTGCTCATAACGAAAATATTGAGGGTCTTGAGGATTATTTGCTGGGACTTAAAGAAGCAGGAGTTGCAGGAATCATTGTGGCAGATCCGCTCATCATTGAAACCTGCCGCCGTGTTGCACCGGAGATAGAAGTTCATTTAAGCACACAGCAATCCCTCTCCAACTGGAAGGCAGTCGAGTTCTGGAAGGAAGAAGGATTGGAACGTGTGGTCCTTGCGCGTGAAACAAGTGCGGAGGAAATCAAAGAAATGAAGGAGAAGGTTGATATTGAAATTGAAACCTTCATTCATGGGGCGATGTGTATAGCATACTCCGGGCGCTGCACACTCAGCAACCATATGACTGCACGTGATTCCAACAGGGGTGGCTGCTGCCAGTCCTGCCGCTGGGATTATGATTTATATCAGCTTGAAGGAGAAAATGAAGTTCCTTTATACACCGAAGGAGATGCTCCATTTGCGATGAGTCCTAAAGATCTTAAGCTGATTGAATCCATTCCGCGTATGATTGAATTGGGAATTGACAGTTTAAAAATTGAAGGACGCATGAAATCCATCCATTACATTGCAACAGTAGTAAGCGTGTACCGCAAAGTGATTGATGCCTATTGTGCAGATCCGGACAACTTCCAGATTAAGCAGGAATGGCTTGAAGAGCTTGATAAATGTGCAAACCGCGAAACAGCGACCGCTTTCTTTGAAGGGGTTCCTGGGTATAAAGAGCAAATGTTTGGAAATCATAGCAAAAAGACGAATATCGATTTCGTCGGGCTTGTGCTGGATTACAATCCGGAAACACAAATTGTTACCCTTCAGCAGAGAAACAAATTTATGCCTGGAGAGGAAGTAGAATTCTTCGGCCCTGAAATTGAAAACTTTACACAAGTCATCGATAAAATATGGGATGAAAAAGGCAATGAGCTGGATGCAGCGCGCCATCCGCTTCAAATTGTTCAATTTAAAGTTGATAAGCCGGTATACCCTGACAACATGATGCGAAAGGAGCTCTAATCAATGAAACGCAAACCCGTTGTAATTGGGGTGGCCGGCGGTTCCGGCTCAGGAAAAACGAGCGTAACTAAAGCGATTTATGACCGATTCAAAGGGCACTCAATCCTTATGATCGAACAGGATTATTATTATAAGGATCAGACTCATCTCCCCTTCGAGGAAAGACTGAAGACAAATTATGACCATCCGCTTGCATTTGACAACGACCTGCTTATTGAACATATTGAAAGCCTGCTGAAATATGAGCCGATAAAAAAGCCTGTATATGATTATGCCATGCATACAAGGTCTGAAGAAGTAATTGAAGTCGAACCAAAGGATGTTATCATCTTAGAGGGCATTCTGATTCTTGAGGATGAAAGGCTCCGTAATCTGATGGACATGAAATTATATGTAGATACAGATGCAGACCTTCGGATCATCCGCCGCTTATTCAGGGATATAAAAGAGCGGGGACGCACCATGGATTCAGTCATTGAACAATATGTAAATGTTGTACGGCCAATGCATAATCAATTTATTGAGCCGACGAAAAGATATGCTGACATCATTATTCCCGAAGGCGGGCATAATTACGTTGCCATTGATTTAATGGTCACAAAAATTCAAACAATTCTTGAACAAAAGTCATTTTTATGAAACAATAGCATTGAAAATGTTCTATAGGACTTATCCTTTTACCGAGTGGCTTTTTTAGATCTATTGCTTGTCCCGGTTCAATATAACCGTCAGCTAAATCTTTCAGAGCCGGTCAATATAAAAAGATGATCTGCGCGCCCTTTAACAAAGGACGCGCTCCTGTTCATTTTCTTGATAATATGATAAAAAGAAGTACATACATTATAGAACACATCCTTTAAAAGGATGTGTAATTCGAAGGAGTGAAGGTTTTGGCTACAGAAAAGGTTTTCCCAATGACACAGGCAGGTAAAGAAAAACTTGAGCAGGAACTTGAATACTTAAAATCGGTTAAACGCAAAGAAGTAGTTGAACGTATAAAAATCGCAAGAAGCTTCGGAGATCTTTCCGAGAACTCGGAATATGATTCAGCAAAAGAAGAGCAGGCATTTGTTGAGGGCCGGATTACCACTCTTGAAAATATGATCCGCAATGCAAAAATCATTCAAGAAGAAGAAATGGCTGGAGATATCGTTGGACTTGGCCGTTCCGTTACGTTCGTGGAGCTTCCGGATGGAGACGAAGAAACTTACACTATTGTAGGAAGTGCCGAGGCGGATCCTTTTGAAGGTAAAATCTCAAACGATTCACCAATTGCCAAGAGCCTGATTGGACGTACAGTCGGAGACGAAGTTACCGTTCAGACTCCTGGAGGAGAAATGAACGTTCGCATTGTTTCCATTAAATAAGAATAGCTGGTTTGAAATCAGAAAACCTCGTCAAGACTTTTGACGAGGTGTTTTTTTATGTGGAGAAAAAGAGCAGTTGGCTGGCTAATCGTTAGTTTCATAATTCTTTGTTTTTTAATGGGAAGGCTTATACAGCTGCAGCTTGTTTCAACAGAGCATTTTACAGGCAGGGAAATCAATCTTTTGGAAGCAAGTGTCCGTCAGCGCTCCCAGGAAATGATTATCGATGCCGGGAGAGGGGATTTTCTTGATCGCAGCGGTAATCCCATGACATTTGAAAACAAATCTGTTCTTATATTATTCCCCTTCCTCGCAAGAATGGATTGGGATATAAAAAAGATATCTGAAATTACGGGTGCTTCAGAGTATTCTTTGCGTCATTCTGTTGAGAATGCTAAAGAACCTTTTGCATTTGGAAGCCCGCAGCCCATTCAGCTATCTTACGATCAAATGGAGAAAATCAATGATTTGAAAATTCCGGGTGTCTTTGCTGTTGAAAAGAAATACAGCCGTTCCGAAAAACCCGCATCCCAGCTAATTGGAATTACCGGCCAAAATCAGGACGTCCTTAATGAAAGGTACCCGGACAAAGATCTGTCTCCTGACACAATGATAGGCATTACTGGCCTGGAAAAGAGCTTTGATGAATTTCTGCTTCCTGAAGGGGCATCAAAACTTGTTTATCATGTAGATGGAACAGGAGGACCCCTGTTTGGCATCGATGTAAAATATGTTGAACCGGCAAATCCCTTTTATCCGGTTAATATTAGGACAACTTTGGACTACGACTTGCAGATGATGGCGGAAAAATTGGCGGATCAGCATGGGATTAAAAAAGGCGGTATTGTCCTGCTTGATATAGAGACTAATTCAATTTTGGCAATGGTGTCGCGTCCTTCCCTTAATAAACATAATCCATTTGATGAAGAAAGCAAAGGGACGATTAACCATATGATTAAACAGCAGATCATGGGATCGGTGTTTAAGACGGTAGTGGCAGCAGCCGCAATTGATCATGGTCTGGACGATCCTAAGAGGCAATTTGACTGCAGCAGGAAAATAAATGGGGAACCGGATCTTAAATATCAGCATGGCATGCTGAATTTCGATGAGAGCTTTGCCAGGAGCTGTAATAATACATTTGCATCCATTGCTAAGGAGTTAAAAGATATTAACCCGGATCTCCTTGAGGAGTATGCAGACAAACTGTCATTAATAGGTCCTGTAAGCTGGGAGGGAGATATTTATCACTTCAGCGATTTTAAACAGCTTCAGGACGAAGAAAAAGGACGGGTGTTTCTGTCTGAAGATGCTAAGAAAGACAGTAATTTTGCGGGCCTGACAGGAATTGGACAGCATGAAGTGAGAGCTACTCCAATAGCTGTTGCTAACATGATGGCAACTATAGCCAGAGGAGGAGAGAAAGAAATGGTCCGGGTTGCTTCAGAAATAGAATATAAAAACAGTACATCCCTAATAGAATTCGAGAAACAGAAGCTGCAGGGAGAAATAATTGCCCCGTTTACCGCTATGAAGCTTCAAAGGCTGCTAAGGGAAGTGGTAATCAATGAAGAAGGGACCGGCCGCTGGTTTAAAGAACTTCCTTACGAAGTTGCAGGGAAATCCGGCACTGCCGAAACGGGTATAATGGCAGATGGAAAGCAGCTTCACAATAAATGGTTCGCGGGTTATTTTCCATATAAAAATCCAAAATATGCCCTTGTAACTGTAAATCTGGAGGTTACTGAAGACACTGGAGGCGTGAATCCGCTCTTTGCTGATATCGTCAAAGAAGTCTATAACTATAATCATAAACAAAAAACTCCTCCATTGGGCTCTGCAGACCAGTAAACAAATATGGTATAGTGTAACTTTCCATATGCTGCTGTCGTCCATTTAATTGCCGGTAGTACATGTGACAATAGGTTATTTCTTTTAAGATAACCTGATTCCATGTTAGAATGTTGACAGCCGCTGTTTGGGATATAGCCCGCGGGCAGACGGCTGGGGTAATAATTTCTACTCATTTTTTATTATGCCTATAAGTCTGATAACAGATTGGGGAGGAGAAAGTCTTGAAAGGGAATAACAGAGAATCCCGTTTTGGAAAACGGGAAAAAAGAAAAAAAACCAATATTATCTTAAATAGCCTTATTGCACTTGTCATCATCCTTATTATTGTTGTATCAGCCAAAATATTCTTTGGCGGTAATAATAATGACCAGGCACTTCCTGCCGAGGAACAGACGGCATCGGAATCGAAGCAAAATGAGAAAAACAAGGAAGATAAGGGCAATGATATAGAGCAAAACAAGGATAAAGACGAAGAGAAAGCAGATAACGAGTCTGAAGAAGAAGAAAAAGAACCAGAAGAGAATGCTGAAGAAGATAAAGAACAAGTCGTAACAGAAGGCGGAAGCGGGCCTGACGTTGAAAAAACGATTGAAAATCCAGCATGGAAACCAGTGGGAACCTCTCAAACCGGAGAGCATACTGCTGTCTACGATCAAAATCATGCAGATTGGCAGGAAATGCTCAGTGCCATTTCTTATGCTACAGGTGTTGATCAGGGGAATATGACTGTTTGGTTCCTTGGAAATAATGGGCCCAACAGCTCTGTTGGGACAATTTCCACAAAAGATCAAAGTGAAAAGTACCGTGTCTATATAGACTGGGTTGACGGAGAAGGATGGAAGCCATCCAGGGTAGAGGTCTTAAATGAAATAAATTAGTTAATAAGGACGCCGAGGCGTCCTTATTTTTTTGCTTTATAGTGGACCGCTGCCGAGAAGTAAGTCCTTCCATTCTCATCAAGATGCATTTGATGCGATACGTGGTGGACAGATAAAAGGATGGCTTTATTATGCTCAATCTGTAAATTTATCTTCTTTTCAAGCTCCTTTAAAGTAGGAGCCTCATAAAACTCAACCTTATCTTCTATCAAATCAAACTGGAAATTCATCATAATTCCCCCTTTCCTTCGATACTATCTTTTATTCTATGGGGTGAGTTTTAGTCTGGCAACTTTCAAAACCTGAGAGGTTAATGCTTGAATTATTTACGAAAATGGCAAACATCCCGTCTATGATGGTAGAATAGAGTTTGCATAAATCATATGGGCATGCTAATACCATGAATGTAATCAAAGCATAGAAAAATCAGAAAGAGGTTTTAAAATGAAAATAGCTATTATTGGAGCAATGGAAGAGGAAGTTACTTTACTTAGAGATAAAATAGAAGATAAGCAACAGGATACTATTGCCGGATGCGAGTTTACAGCAGGAAAAATGAATGGTGCGGATGTTGTGCTGCTCCGTTCTGGAATAGGCAAAGTGAATGCAGCCATGTCGACTGCCATTCTTTTGGAGCGGTACAAGCCGGATTATGTCATTAACACCGGTTCAGCTGGAGGATTTAATCCTGAACTGAATGTGGGAGATACGGTAATTTCGACTGAGGTTAGACATCATGATGTAGACGTTACCGCTTTTGGCTACGAATATGGCCAGGTACCTCAATTGCCGGCAGCATTCGAAGCCGATCACAGCCTCGTGCAGGTTGCTGAAGCATGCGCCAGGGAAATCGGGGATATCCAGGTTGTAAGAGGGTTAATTGCAACAGGTGACTCCTTTATGAGTGATCCTGCAAGAGTGGATTATATCCGTGATAAATTTACAGACCTTCAGGCAGTAGAAATGGAAGCTGCAGCGGTAGCTCAGGTTGCTCATCAGTTTGAGACTCCTTTTGTTGTCATCCGTGCCCTGTCAGACATTGCAGGAAAAGAATCCGATGTTTCATTTGAACAATTTTTGGAGAAGGCAGCACTTCATTCTGCTACACTCGTAATGAAGATAGTAGATGCCCTTAAGAATAACAAATAACTTTAAAAAGGGATAATCTTTTCCCTTTTTTTCCTATCTTACATTATTTACATCACCTTCAAACTTGCTAAGTATGTTAAAGTAGAAATATAGTCTTTCTTAGAAGGTGATAATACATGATGAACGAAGCAAAGCACTTATATCAAAAAATGGTTGATTTCAAGCGGTTTGCAATTTCATTGCTCGCTGTCGGATCGTTTTTTTACATTGGTTTAATTATCCCTGACACTGCCAATACAGTTTCTGATTTATATATAATGGCTGGATCTTCTTCAGCTTTCCTTATAGGCTCAATCCTTTTCTTTATCCTTTCCAAACGATGCAGAACGAAATTGAATGAAACAGATGAAGGCCAGGAATACCTCATGAGAAAATAAGTAAAATCAACGCCCGGATTTCCGGGCGTTTTTTTCATAAATTAAAATTTTTAATAAAAGTGAATAAAAAAGGTTTACAAACTGCATAATCGTGGATATAATTACCAGTGTAAGTGAAAATTCTAAAAAGGAGGTCGAATGAAATGATGTTAACTGCAATTGTATTAGAAACACAGCTAAATAAATATTGTACAAATTCGACCTACATGGAATGGATCGCTTAGATTTGCTTTATTGACATTACATATCCATGCCGCAGGGAGAATTGTGCCCTGCGGTTTTTTATGCCTAAATGGCAGGCCGCTGGGAGTATATCTCTTTGCGGCTTTTTTATGCCTTTTGGCAGGATATGAAAGAGGAGGTGGAATATCTAATGACATTAAATATCTTATTTTTGACAGTCACGATTAAAAAACGTCACGTATCAGCAGAAGATGTTGTTCGTGAACAAATGGCTAAAAAAATTATTGAACAAAACCGTGATCGTCAATTCTCAATTTACCGTCCATTTTAATTTCAGTGACAAAAAAACAAGAAAGGTGGTTTGTTAAATGATTTACATTTTACAAGGACGTCAGGCAATTTTCTGGGTGGAGAAAGATTCCACCTAACAAAGCTGTAACCGGTTAGGAGGTAAGGAGCATGTCTTTGCATATTTTAATTTTAACTTTGAAATTCCGAAAGAAAAGGAACTGATCCACTTGATGCGGATTAACAGAATGTTCACATTCCTCCCATATTCTGAAGCAGAAACCATGTTACATTAAAGAAAATAAGGAATTAAAAAAGGGGTGTGGAAGATGTTCTGGATCGTAATGGGATTAGTTGTGTGCGGTACTGTCGGCTGCATCATTTCTGCTGAGGTAAGCGTAATAGAGTAATATGAAATATAAAAAAAAGGACTGACTACCGGATTGAGAAGTCAGTCCTTTTTGTTAGGGTAAATCCAGAGAAATAGGACAATTCCAGAAACTGCGAGCAATATCAGCAAGGTCTTTAAAGAAAAACCTTCAAAAATAAACTTTGCAAGGCTGTCAAGAAAAACAATAAAAAATACGAGGGCTAAAATTATTCTCTGACCATTCAAATTATCAAGACCTCTTTCTTCCTGATTATTTATATAACTTGAAACGGAGCTATGTATACCGCACGCAGGCGATAAAAATTATACCATGAATAATTATATCCTATCATCATAGCGAAAAGCTTTATTGAAGGACTATTGGCTGAAAAAGTGAGGGGCGGAATTTTTTCTGAGGAAATTATCTGAATTGGACAGACAAAAACAACTCCATCCATACATAGGAATTAGTTATAGGCATTTTTGAACGCATTATAAGCGGGGGTGGAACGATGTCCGGTATTTTAACTGCACTCGGGTTTTTGGTTAAGGAGATAGTGTTTCTTGTATCTTATGTAAAAAATAATGCATTTCCTCAACCGCTGTCTCCTGCAGATGAAAAGAAATACCTGCGTTTGATGGCTGCAGGCGATTCGCATGCCCGTAATATGCTTATTGAACATAATCTAAGGCTCGTTGCCCATATTGTAAAGAAATTCGAAAATACAGGGGAGGATTCTGAGGATCTGATTTCAATAGGGACAATTGGACTGATAAAGGCCATCGAGAGCTATTCGGAAGGGAAAGGCACAAAGCTTGCCACCTATGCAGCCCGCTGTATTGAGAATGAGATACTGATGCACTTACGGGCACTGAAGAAGACTAAAAAAGATGTATCCCTTCATGATCCTATTGGGCAGGACAAAGAAGGCAATGAAATATCTCTTATTGATGTTCTTAAGTCGGAATCTGAGGATGTTATTAATACGATTCAGCTAAATATGGAGCTGGAAAAAGTGAAGGAGTATATTGATGTTTTAGATGACAGAGAAAAAGAAGTCATTGTCGGCAGGTTCGGACTTGACCTGCAAAAAGAAAAAACACAAAGAGAAATTGCCAAAGAGCTTGGCATTTCAAGAAGTTATGTCTCCAGAATTGAAAAGAGAGCATTAATGAAAATGTTTCATGAATTTTATCGGGCGGAAAAAGAAAAAAGGAAAAGTAACAGCTAAAGGGACAGTTTGACTGTCCCTTTAGTTATTTAATTCTGCCGTTTTTCAATAGGAGCTTCCAGTTCTCCCCGCTGTCTGCAGATTCATATACATCTTTTAAATAAGTTGAAACAGCAAGCTTTCCGTCAGATTTATGTTCGGCAGCAATGTATGTAATAGGGTTGTCATAGCTGAGAAAAGGGATACTAACCTGTGAGTTTTCCATCGTTTTAAGATCGATTTTGCTCATTTGGACCTTTTCCTGATCTGCATAGGCATAATACAAGCTGTTTTCCGTAAATGCGAGGGCTGTAGCCATAATTGGCTCAGATACTAACTTTACAGTTTCCCCTTTATCCTGTGAGTAAAAGATGCCGCTTCTTGTTGACATGGCCATGATTTCAGGATTAGTTGGATGTGCTGCAATCATACCAAGTGTGTCGGCCTCAAGTCCTTTTAAGCTGACTGGATCCCATGTTTTTCCTGCGTCCTGAGAGCGGTATACACCTGCCTTGAGTTCATCGTTATTTTCCTGATTGATCATATAGATTAGATTGGTATCATAGCCTGCAGCTAGAAAAGGAAAGGAACTTGTTCCGCTAAAAGCCAGTTTCTTGAAAGAGGCTCCTTTATCTGTACTTTTCACAATTCCAAGAGGGTTTTTTATAACGGAATTCTTATCAGGATGGCCGCTGACGATAAATCCATCTTTGACAGCCTGAAATCCCATATAGTCATGGTTAAGAGAAGTCGTCTCATGCCAAATGCCATCTTTGAAAAATTTTAAGCCTTCGCTGGATGAAAGGTAAAGTCCGGCATCATTTCCGGGATATCCAATTCCTTGAATATGCTCGATTTGCTGGGCTGAGGCCTCAATAATAGTATAATCAGTTGCTTCTGAAGTTTTATTTGAAGGTTCATCAGCAGTTTTCTTACTTTGCTCATCCTCCACAGAACAGCCGGCAGTGAGCAATAAAAGGAGAACCGCCAAAATCGTTCTGCCATGTTTCATTTGTTTCACTCCAATCCATAACTTTCAATGGTTATAATTATCGATGTCATTATATAGTATTTCAGCAAAAAATAAAAAACCCTTGCCTGTGGAAGGGTTCAAATTAATGGCTACCTGTTATGAATGAAGAAAAAACTTATTTCTCTCCTGATACATGATATCGGAAAGGTGTTTTGTCATTTTGCCAGACCCCTTACAGGCAGGGCAGGTTTTCTTTATGAATTTACATGCTGTTATGCTGCCTGTGCCTTTGCATTTTTTGCAGATTGAGATAATCTTCATTTAACACTCCTCCCATAAAATTCCTTCTAGTATATTCTATGAATTATTCTAATAGAGGTGCTAAGAAAACATCAGTTTTAAACCGCGATTTAGTACAAAAGCCTAAGCGATTGTCCATTTAATACATATCTTAGTAATAGAAGGCGAAGGGAGGTAATTGGTTATGCCTTATGGTTATGGCGGGTATCCTGTTCCCCCTCCTTATCCATGCGGTTATTATGGCGGAGGCGGGTTCTGGCTGGCCCTCGCAGTTGTCCTGCTGATCCTGCTGCTTGTTTTTGGGGGATTTGTTTATTATGGCGGCTATTTCAGGTAGCGATAACCAGCAATTGGCTCATATCTTAGGATATGGGCTCTTTTATGTGTTATTTTATAGAAATTTCGGAAAAATCAAGGTATAATATTTCTGCAGCCGAAACTTTTTAAGGGGGGATTATATGACTGCAACAGCATATTCGTCCGTGTGGGATTTAGATGTTTTTTTTAAGGGTGGAAGCGACTCAGCTGAATTTAAACAGCATTTACAGGAAACAAGAAAACATATTGATTCATTTTCTAATCTAATACATAATTGGGAGCCTTCTAACTCAGCTGAAGATGCCGATGAAATAAGTAAAATTATTGAGCTGTTTCAGCAGACGGCAAGAAAAGTGCGCCAGGCCGGAGCCTTTGTCAGCTGTCTTCAGGCACAAAATACCGAAGACAAAAAAGCGAAAGACCTTAGAGGCGCAACTACGGAATTGAGTGCAGGTTTTCAAAACGCTTTAACTGTATTTGATCAGAAGCTGGCAAGTTTAGATCACGGTGCATGGGAGCAAATAATAGGTGATCAAAATTTAAATGAACTCTCATTTGTATTAAGCGAGCGCCGCGAAAAAGCCTCAGAAAAGCTTTCGCAGGAGGAAGAGACTGTCATTAATGCTCTTGCTGTTGATGGTTACCATGGATGGGGCCAGATGTATGACGTAATAGTAGGAAACATAAAGATTCCATGCACTGAAAATGGTGAGATAAAACAGCTGTCAGTTGGGCAGGCTTCCAATAAGTTTTCAAGCCCTGACCGAAAGTTGCGCAAAGAAGTTTTTGATAATTGGGAAAAGTCATGGAACAGCCAGTCTGACTATCTATCCAAGACTCTAAATCACTTAGCCGGTTTTAGATTAAATGTATATAAATTAAGAGGCTGGGATGACTTTCTTAAGGAACCGCTGGATTTAAACAGGATGAAAAAAGAAACCTTGGAGACAATGTGGGGGGTAATTTCCCGAAATAAAGCACCTCTTGTTAAATATTTGGAGAGAAAGGCAAAGCTTTTAGGTTTAGAGAAATTAAGCTGGTATGACCTGGATGCGCCGCTCTCCGAGTCAGAAACGAAATTATCCTATCAGGAGGGCGCAGAATTTATCCTTGAGCAGTTTGCCCAATTCGGAGAAGAGATGACCTTATTCTCTAAAAAAGCCTTTGAAGAAAAGTGGATTGAAGCAGAGGATCGTCCAGGAAAGGCGCCAGGCGGTTTTCATACTTACTTTCCTGAAGACAGCCAATCAAGAATTTTTATGACATACTCAGGGACACCATCCAATGTTTCTACCCTTGCACATGAACTCGGGCATGGTTTTCATACATATGCAATGAGAGATCTTCATTTGCTGAATCGAAATTATGCCATGAATGTTGCAGAGACAGCTTCTACTTTTGCAGAAATGATTGTCTCTGATGCCGCAGTGAAAAAAGCAGGGTCAGAAGAAGAGAAGCTGGCACTATTAGAAGATAAAGTACAAAGATCGGTTGCACTGCTAATGAATATCCATGCACGATTCCTGTTTGAAACCAGATTCTATGAAGAAAGAAAACAGGGAAATGTGAGTGCCGAACGCCTGAATGACATCATGGCGGCAGCCCAAAAAGAGGCTTATGGCGACGCGCTTGATGAGTATCATCCGTCCTTCTGGGCTTCAAAACTGCATTTCTTTATTACTGGCGTGCCATTCTATAATTTCCCATATACTTTTGGGTATTTATTCTCGCTCGGAATCTATGCACAGGCACTAAAAGAAGGGAAAGGATATGAAGAAAAATATATAGCATTATTAAAGGATACTGCATCGATGACAGTTGAAGACTTAGCGATGAAGCATTTAAATGCTGATTTAACCAAGCCTGAGTTCTGGGAAAGTGCCGTGCAATTATGCATGGATGATGTGGAAGAGTTCCTTGCATTAACAGGTGATAAATAAAATATAGAAGCCGCGCTCTTATTTTGAGCACGGCTTTTTTACATTTTTTTCAGCCTGAAAGGGCTTATCATTAAAATTGAAAGTATCAGCATTATGAAAAGGAATATAGGTGAAGGCCAATAAGGGACAGCCAGAAAACATAAAGTGGCGAGGCATCCGGAAGCTGTTATTGGCAGGCCGGTAAAATAGCCGTTATTCTCACTAATGTTAAACCGGGCGAGCCGCAAAGCTCCACATCCTATATATAGAGCAGTCAGGAAGGCGCCGGGTGCCCCGAATGCATAAAGTACTCCCATGTAAAGGAGCAGTGCAGGTGCAACTCCAAACGAAATAATGTCACTCATCGAATCCAGCTGCTTTCCTAATTCCGATTCAATATTCATTTTCCTTGCTGCCATCCCATCAAATCGGTCAGCAAGAGCTGCGATAAAGATCAGCAGCACACTCAATTTCAAATTGTCATTAATAGAAAATAGTATAGCAAAGCACCCTAAGAATAAGTTAGACAGTGTTAAGATATTGGCAGTCTGAGCCTTTAGCTTCTTAATGGTTAAATCAAGAACATCCTGAGAAAACATATCGAACACTCCTTGCAGCGGGGAATCACAGCTTGCAGACTTTAGGAAGTTTTCTAACAGCTATGTGTAAATGTCTTTTGGCAAATGGGAACTATCGGGAAGGGCAGAAAAAGAAGTAATCTGCAAATTTACTGAAGCTAATAATAAAAAAAGCGCCAAATCTGAGGAAGTCTATGGCAAACTTAGTTTTATATGTTATATAATAATATTTTATTCTATGCTTTTTATGCCTGTTCGTAAAGAACATATTTAGTTAGGGGGCATTTCCTTTGTTAAAACCTGTATATCGACTGCTGATTGAATTGACAAATGGAAGATGGACATCCGGTATCCTTCAGAAATTTGCACAATCAAGTTTAAGCAGGAGGGTCATTCCTTCATTTTCAAGAATTTATAATATTAATGAGAGTGAAATGGAAAAAAAACTGCATGAATATCCAACACTTCATGAGTTTTTCATTAGAAAGCTGAAGGAAGGGGCACGAGTAACCGATGAGAGCCCTGATTCAGCAGTAAGTCCTGTAGATGCTGTAATCGAAGATATTGGGGATATCCGGGAGGATCGTATAATTACAGTAAAAGGGAAGAACTATTCCATCTCTGAGATGCTTGGTGCAAATAAAGCAGGGAAATATGCAGGCGGCACTTACATGATCTTTTATTTAAGTCCGAGCCACTACCACAGGATACACAGCCCGGTCACTGGAAAAGTAGCAGATCAATGGATTCTGGGGTTAAAATCTTTTCCGGTTAACAAATGGGGTTTAAAATATGGAAGAGAAACGCTTTCTAAGAATTTCCGGAGCATAACGGAAGTAAAGCATGGTGATTCAGCAATCGCAATTGTGAAGGTGGGTGCTATGTTTGTAAATTCCATCGAACTTACCCATGAAGGGGACCAGCTTGAAAAAGGAAAGGAAATGGCCTATTTTACATTTGGCTCTACCGTCATTCTCTTATTTGAGAAGGGGAAATTCCAGCTTGAAAAGTCAATTAAGACTCCTGCCCATATTAAAGTAGGAGAGCGGATTGGAACCCTATTGTGATTGTGCAGGCCAATTGTTGCGGTCTTAAATATGGAGAATAAAAAAAGCCCTATTCAGGGCTTGTCCATTTTTAGGATGTCACTTTTATTCTGTTTGATAGTGAACGACGGTGGATTTCTGTTTCAATTAAACGGATGAAGTCTTTGCTTAGCTGCAGTTCCTTTGCTTTGTAATAGGATTCGATTAATAATTCATCTGACAGTTTACGCATTCCTGTCCCACCTCCAGGTCCTTGATATTTCAGTTCTAAAAGAATTATTTTATACATATAATGTAAGATTTTATGTTGTACCACTACTCTAGCAAATTAAAACGATTAGAACAACTGTTCTCTTATCCACAGGAAACCGTGGATAACCTGTGATTATTTTGTTTATAAAAAGGGGAAAAGTATTAAAATCATATTGGATTATGTGCATAAAGTTATCCACAGGTGTATGGAGCAGTTGATTTTTGTCGAAAAATTTTTATTTTAAGGGTGAATAACAACTATTCCGTGGAAATTTACTGAGTTTTGAGTGTCTTTCCCCATTTTGTGGAACCGTATAAAATAGAACTCCCTGATTGTATCCGTCATTCTTTATTTTGAAAGAGCGGATGAAATTGGGTATGATGAAATCGGTGTTTTATCCAGTGAAAGGCTGCAGACCCTAATTGTCATTAAAGACGGGGAACTAGTTGAGGGCAGTAGAAACATTTTTGCCGGACAATATGAATAAATGATTGAGGTGTAAATATAGTGTTAAAGCAATTTTTGCCTAATCAGCATGTTAAAAGTATTTTTGAAATAACTCCACACAGTTTACAGGAAAAAGGAGTTAAAGGGATAATCACGGACCTGGATAACACTCTAGTCGAATGGGACAGGCCGAATGCAACACCGAAGCTGATTAGCTGGTTTGAAGAAATGAAGCAAAGCAACATCAAGGTTACCATTGTGTCTAATAATAATGAAAATCGTGTAAAGGCTTTTTCCGATCCCCTCGATATTCCGTTTATTTATCAGGCTAGAAAGCCAATGGGCAGGGCCTTCCGGAGAGCTCTATCCGAAATGGGGCTGAGAAAAGAAGAAACAGTAGTGATTGGAGACCAATTGCTGACTGACGTGCTGGGAGGAAACAGAAGCGGTTTCCATACTATTTTGGTCGTACCTGTAGCTCAAACTGACGGATTTGTTACGAAATTTAACCGTCTGGTGGAGAGACGGATTTTAAATTGGTTCAGAAAAAAAGGAATGATTCAGTGGGAGGATTAAAAAGTGAGTGAAGAACAATTTGTTTGCGTAGGCTGTGGAGTAAAAGTTCAGGCAGATAACCCTGATGAGTTGGGTTATGCTCCTCAATCAGCTCTGCAGAAGGAAACAATTATTTGCCAGCGCTGTTTCAGGCTGAAGCATTATAATGAAGTTCAGGATGTAAGCTTGACTGATGATGATTTTCTGAAAATCCTGAATGAAATTGGACAAAGTGATGCACTTATTGTGAAGATTGTGGACATTTTTGATTTTAACGGCAGCTGGCTTCCAGGTCTTCACCGTTTTGTGGGCAGCAATAAAATCCTTCTGGTTGGGAACAAAGTTGACCTGCTTCCAAAGTCCGTGAAGACAAACAAGCTGATTAACTGGATGAAGCAGGAATCAAAACAGCTGGGGCTGAAACCGGAAGAGGTTTATCTGGCTAGTGCTGCAAAAGGGTACTCCATTAACGAAATTGCAGCAGCCATCGATCATTACCGGGAAGGAAAAGACGTTTATGTAGTAGGATGTACTAATGTAGGTAAATCGACTTTCATCAATCGTATATTAAAAGAAGTAACAGGTGAGGGAGATGTCATCACTACTTCCCACTTCCCAGGGACGACTCTTGATATTATCGAGATACCTCTATCTGACGGAAAGGCTTTAGTGGATACACCAGGTATAATTAACCATCATCAGATGGCCCATTATGTAGATAAAAGGGATTTAAAGGTGATAACACCTAAAAAGGAGATTAAGCCTAAGGTTTACCAGCTGAATGAAGAGCAGACCCTGTTTTTTGGCGGACTGGCCAGGTTTGATTACATTGCTGGCGGCCGGCGGTCATTTGTTTGCCATTTCTCCAATGAATTAACTATTCACCGCACCAAAACAGAAAAGGCGGATGAGCTATATGAGAATCATGCGGGAGAAATGCTAACGCCGCCAAGAATAGAGCAGATGGAAACCTTCCCGGAGCTTGTGAAACATGAATTCACAATAAAAGACCCGAAAACGGATATAGTATTTTCAGGACTTGGCTGGATAACGGTAAATGAGGGTGGGGCCAAAGTAGCTGCATATGTTCCCAAAGGTGTCCATGCCATGATAAGGAAGTCTTTAATTTAGGCTGTGTTTTGCATTTGCTTACGCTTTTCAAAAGGGGTGAGGATTTTTGAAAAAGCTGTTTGGAGTGATTGGGGATCCAATTTCCCATTCAATGTCCCCTGCTATGCACAATGAATTATTTAAGATTTACAATATTGATGCACATTATCAGCCATTTCATGTATCCAGGGGAAATCTGAATGACGCTATTAAAGGGTTCAGGGCAATCGGCATTGCGGGATTTAATGTTACAGTACCCCATAAGGAGGCTATCATTCCTCTTTTAGATGAACTGGATCCTCTTGCTGAGGCAATTGGGGCAGTTAATACAGTGGTCAATCAGGAAGGTAAGCTAATAGGCTGCAATACGGATGGAAGCGGATTTGTAAAAGGCCTGCTGAATCAAAACCAATCAATTAATGACAAAAAGGTTCTGATAGTGGGGGCAGGCGGGGCTGCAAGAGCCATTTATTTTACAATTGCTAAAGAAGCCCCGGCGCTTTTGGACATTTGCAATCGGACTCCTGAAAGGGCAGGACAGATTTTGAATGATTGCCCTTTTGAGGTTCCTGCTCGTGTGCTGAACCGGCAGAAAGCAGAGGAAAGTCTGGAAACATACGATTTAATTGTTCAGACTACATCAATTGGAATGCATCCGGAAATTGGCCAAAGCCCGCTTTCGGTACATAATCTTAAGCCTGGAGCCTTTGTCAGTGATATCATCTATAATCCGCTGCAAACCAGGCTTTTAAAGGAAGCTGCCGTAAAGGGCGCCGGAGTTCAGAATGGTATTGATATGTTCGTGTATCAGGGAGCCCTTGCTTTTGAAATGTGGACTGGCATTGGGCCCGACATTGAAAGAATGAGACAAAAGGTTTTAAATCAGCTGGGAGGATTATTATGCTAACAGGAAAGCAAAAGCGTTTATTGCGATCAAAAGCGCACCATTTAAACCCTATTTTCCAAGTGGGAAAGGGCGGGGTTAATGAAAACATGATTAAGCAAGTAGGAGAAGCACTGGAAGCCCGTGAGTTATTAAAGGTTTCAGTCCTTCAAAACTGTGAAGAAGACAGAGATACGGTAGCACATCAGCTGTCAGAAGGCGCGAAGGCTGATGTTGTCCAAATCATCGGAAATATAATTGTTTTATACAAAGAATCAAAAGAAAATAAACAAATCAACTTGCCGTAAGTTTCGGGGAAATTAAACTGAATGTATGGAGGAGTGCAAATGGAAAAGGTAGGCATACTTGGAGGGACCTTTAATCCGCCTCATTTAGGCCATCTTATTATTGCAAATGAGGTAATGTCTTCCCATGGTTTGGATGAAGTATGGTTTATGCCGAACCATGAGCCTCCCCATAAAAAGAGGTCAGATAATGTCAGCAGCAGTGATCGAATAGAAATGCTGAAACTCGCATTGCAGAATCATCCTGGCTTTAAATTGGAGTTGATTGAGCTGGAGCGGGAAGGTCCTTCATTTACCTACGATACGATCAGGATTTTGAAGGAACACTATCCTCAAAAGCAATTTTATTTTATTATTGGAGCTGACATGGTTGAATATTTGTCCAAGTGGCATAACATTGACAAACTTCTTGAATTGATTACCTTTATAGGAGTAAGGCGGCCATCTTACAATTTGCAGACTCCGTATCCGATTCTTTATGCTGACGTTCCTGAAATGGGGATCTCCTCCAGTATGATCAGAAGCCGTGTAAAGGAAGGCGGTACTATACGATATCTGGTACCGGATTCTATAAGGAGTTTTATAAAGGAGAATCATTTATATGAATCGTGAAACAGCTCTGGCTATTGTAAAGGAGCAGCTGACTGAACATCGCTATCTTCATACAGTCGGAGTGATGGAAACAGCCATTAAACTTGCAGAGAAATATGGCGCTGATAGTAAGAAAGCTGAATTGGCAGCCATTTTTCATGATTATGCTAAGTTCCGCCCTAAGGAAGAAATGAGGGAAATTATCAGTAAGGAAGGTATGCCAGCCGAGCTTTTGGATTACAATAGTGAACTTTGGCATGCTCCTGTCGGTGCTTTTTTGGCTGAGAAAGAAGCGGGAATCCATGATAAAGAGGTTCTGGATGCAATAAGATATCATACTTCAGGGAGGCCGGGAATGGCACTTCTTGAAAAGATCATTTATCTTGCAGATTATATTGAACCTGGAAGACATTTTCCGGGTGTTGACGAAGTGCGTGATTTAGCACAGACGAACTTGAACAAGGCTTTAATAAAATCTGTTCAAAATACCATCATGTTTTTAATGAAAAAAGGGCAGCCTGTTTTTCCGGCTTCCTTCGAAACGTATAATGACCTTGTAATGAATAAGGAGGATTGATTAAATGAAAGAAAATACTATGCTGATGACGGCAGTAAAAGCAGCGGATGATAAACGTGCAGAAGATATAACGGTTCTTAATATGAAGGGGATTTCCCTGATTTCGGACTACTTTGTTATTTGTCACGGAAATTCTGATAAACAAGTGCAGGCCATTGCTCGGGAAATGAAAGAAAAATCTGAAGAACACGGGTTTACGGTTAAGCGAATGGAAGGCTTTGATGAAGCAAGGTGGATTCTGGTTGATATGGGCGATATTATTGCACATATTTTCCATAAGGATGAAAGAAGCTACTATAATCTCGAAAGACTTTGGGGAGATGCCCCGGTCGAAAACGTTCAGGGCATTCTTAACCAATGAGCTACGGAAAGTTCGCTTATCTCTATGACAGGCTGATGGAAGATGTTCCTTATGACAGCTGGATTAAATTGGTCAATGAAAAGCATGTGGAATTTAATGTTTCAGGCAAACAATTGCTGGATCTTGCATGCGGCACAGGACAGCTTACAATAAGGTTAAGTGAACATGGCTATGATGTAACCGGTGTGGATTTATCAGAGGATATGCTGGCTGTAGCCCAATCAAAGGCGGAGCAGAAAGGTCTTCAAATCCCCTTTTACCAGCAGAACATGGCAGAGCTTGAAGGGTTTAGTGAATTTGATATTATTGGCATCTTTTGTGATTCGCTGAATTATTTGGAGACAGAATCAGATGTGAAGAACACCTTCCGGCGGGTCCATAGCTATTTAAAAAACGATGGTCTATTTATTTTTGATGTTCATTCCATTTATAAAATTATGCAGATATTTATGAACCAGACCTTTGCTGAAAATGACGAGGAAATTTCATATATCTGGCACAGCTTTCAGGGCGAACACCCCAATTCTGTAGAGCATGATCTTTCATTTTTTGTTCAGGACGAAAAAACAGGTAAGTATGACCGCTATGACGAACTTCATTTTCAGCGCACTTATCCTATTGATCAATATAAAAGCTGGCTTGAGGAATGCGGTTTTGACCTTGTTGACGTTTCAGGAGATTTTAAAGAAGGACCGCCAGACAGCCAGGCTGAACGAATCATTTTTATTGCAAAGAAAAGACACTAATAAAAAAACAGCCGGGTTTTCGGCTGTTTTTTTTAAAAATAGTGAAGGATTATTTCCATTAACATCGAATAGCTAATAGAGAGAATACTGCTTTTTTACTTCGACAAGATCTTCGTCAAACTTGGAATGTGTCGCCTGGAATAAGTGTTCAAATACACTGCCGAGCTCGCTTTCAAGAATTTTAATTCCCTCTCCTGTAATTCCTCCTTTGACACACACCTTCTCCTGCAATGTAGGCAATGTATAACATCCTTTTTTCAGTAATTCCCCAAGCCCGATCAGCATTTCTCCTGCAAGCTTTGTAGCTGTTTCATTATCAATCTCCGTTTCCGTAACTGCTGCATTGATGAAGCGCTGTGTCAAGTAGCTGAAAAAGGCAGGTCCGCAGCTGACAATATCCGAAGAAACCCTGGTAATCGCTTCTTCTATAAAGACAGGTGTGGAGATGCTTTCAAAAAGCTTGTTAAGTTCCCCTTTCCATTGTTCGCTGCACTGTTCACCGAATGATAATAATGACACTCCTGATAAGGCCCGGTTAGTAATGCTTGGAATCGCCCTCGCTGCTGAGCAAGGCACAATTGATTCAAGCTGTTTTACACTAATAGGGCTGGTTATGGACACTACACATTTATCTTCTGACAGGAACGGCAAAATATCCTGAACGACATTATATACATCATGAGGCTTTACACAAATAAAGATCAGCGAAGAACGATTGGCGGCCTCTCTTGCGTTATTTACAACGGTAATTTCCTGATGCGTTTCTTTTATTTTATTCGCTTTTGCCACTGTCCGATTGGTTATCGTCATGGAGGCAGGGGAAACGGCTCCTCCATCCAGGAAGGCCTCGGTCAAAATTCTCCCCATATTACCTGTGCCAATGATTCCGATTTTCAATGCAACATCCCTCCTTTAAAAGCAGGCTTTCTCATATAACGATATGTATCAAAAAAACATTTATTCCAAAAAGAAAGGATGGATCGATAGTGCCCGAATGGATAAAAGCCTATAAATTTTACTTTGCAGGAGGTGCGATCGCATTGGCTGCACTCCTCTATTATTTTTTAATGCCAGTTCAGGAGACTGAAGTATTTCCAGAGATTGAGCAGTCAATTTCTTTGAACGAAGAAGAAGGTAAAGAAACAGCAGGTGATATGCAGGCTGAACAGGTGCCGCAGGCAATGAAAGCAGATATTAAAGGAGCAGTAAAAAAACCGGGAGTGTACGAAGCAAAAGAGGGTGAAAGGGTGATAGACCTGCTGGAAAAAGCAGGCGGACTAACGGAAAAAGCGGATAGCACTAAAATTAATTTTGCCCTGAAAATTACAGATGAAATGGTGATATATGTTCCGGAAGAGGGTGAAATTATTGAAGAGACCCGGGCGGGAGCCGGAAATGTCGAGGTTAAAGGACAGCAGGATAGCGGAAAGGTAAATTTAAACAGGGCGGATGAAACAGAATTGCAGACATTGCCGGGGGTTGGACCCTCTAAAGCTGCAGCGATAATTGAACACCGCGATACAAATGGACCCTTTAAGGATATTGAGGATTTGAAATTAATATCAGGGATAGGGGATAAAACCTTTGAAAAACTGAAAGAGCATATTAGTGTAAACTAATTTCCTCCCATTGACCTGCACAAACTTGAGGCTTACACTTATTGAGAGAAAAAGCTATATTTTAATTCAGGGCATACATGCCTGTGTAAAGGGGAGAGACAGATGGACCGGATTTCCTGGAACCAATATTTTATGGCACAAAGCCATTTGCTTGCTTTGAGGAGCACATGTACAAGACTAGCGGTCGGAGCAACCATTGTAAGGGATAAGAGAATCATTGCAGGCGGCTATAATGGATCTATTGCCGGCGGTGAACATTGTGTTGATGATGGCTGCTATGTTATTGATAACCATTGTGTCAGGACCATTCATGCGGAAATGAATGCGATTTTACAGTGTGCAAAATTTGGGGTGCCGACAAGTGATGCAGAAATATATGTAACTCATTTTCCGTGCCTTCAATGCTGCAAAGCAATTATACAGGCGGGAATTAAAACAG
The DNA here is from genome assembly GCF_051964675.1 of Cytobacillus sp. SAFR-174. Lineage (NCBI taxonomy): Bacteria > Bacillati > Bacillota > Bacilli > Caryophanales > Bacillaceae > Cytobacillus > Cytobacillus sp. SAFR-174. The sequence goes on from NZ_JBQCMZ010000012.1 coordinate 109,425, forward strand.
TTTACTACGCACAGGACTATAAAAATCACCCTTATGGAATTGAACTCTTTGAGAAGGCTGGTGTGAAAACTGTCCATGTGGCGGCTGATAAAGTATCCTTCGATGGCAGCATACAGGAAAAACGTGATTTTATAGAGGACTTAATTAATGAGCTTGAAAAAAGCGGTAAAAATCAGGACATTATGAAAAGCTATAAAGAAAAAAAGGACAAGCTTTTTCAAAATTAATCCATAGAAACAGCAGCACCTTCAATGAAAGGTGCTGCTCCCTTCAAAATAACTAAAGGAGCAAATGATATGAAAGGCAGATGGATCTACGCAGCTGCTGCCTCACTCCTGGGAAATTTAACATCATTACTTCATCCGGCAATTGCTGTCATTTTTTCTCTTCTTGCCCTTTTCCTTTTAAAAAGAAATATCTTGACTAAAAAGACTATGACTGTCCTGATTATGATTTACCTTGCTTTAATCATAAGGAGTGAATTAGCGGCAGAATATAACAGGACAAGCCTTACAGGAAATGAGAGTGATTTTGAAATTACCCTGTCAGAGTCAGTAAAGATAGATGGGGACCTTCTCACAGTCCTAATTGAATTGACCGATAAAAAGGAAAAGCTGGCTGCCAGGTATAAGATCAAATCCGAAGCAGAACAAAAAATCCTATCAGACCATCTGAGGATAGGAATGACATGCCGGGTTAATGGCACCTTACAGACTCCTCCAACATCTACAAATCCTAATTCCTTCAGCTACAAGGATTACTTAAGCCACAATAGAATCTTTTGGATCCTCGAATTGGAACAGTTAAACCTCTCTGATTGCATATACAATAAAAGCCGCATCACATTACCTATTTTAAAAATGAGGGAGATGGGCACAAAACATATTTTAGAGCATTTCCCTGAACAGGCAGCTCCGCTTTCAATCGCACTTGTCTTCGGCGATCGGAATTTTATTGATGAGGATATTATCGCTTCTTATCAGAAAATCGGAATTATCCATTTGCTTGCAATATCCGGACTTCATGTAGGAATGCTTGCTGGTATGTTTTTTCTTGCCGGAGTACGTGCAGGGATCACCACAGAAAAAATGACCAGCATCCTAATAATGGTTTTGCCGGTATATGCAATACTTACAGGGGCTGCACCGTCTGTACTGCGGGCTGTGTTTATGATGCTTCTGGTTTTACTGGCAAAGAAGCTGAAGGCCACTATTCAATTAGCTGATGTTATCTCCATTGTGTTTGCCGGCTATCTTTTTATCTCCCCTTTTATTATCTATAATGCGGGGTTTCAGCTGTCTTTTGCTGTGGCCTTATCGCTTATTCTCTCAGCTCCTGCCATATTCAAAAAATTTACTCATCCTCTCGCTGCCCTCCTGTCTGTTTCTCTTATTTGCCAGATAGCGGCCATTCCGATCCTCCTTTGGCATTTTTATGAGGTATCGATTATTTCCATAATTGCCAATCTGATCTTTGTACCTTTGTATTCTTCCATAGTCCTGCCTGTGGTATTAATTTTATTTATTTTTGATTTATTAACAGGAGGAAGGGCAGATTTCTTACTTCATGTATTGGAAAAAATGATCGTTTTTCTTAATTGGATTGCTGAAATGCTTTCCGCCATTCCTAATTCGACCCTTATTCTTGGCAGGCCATCCCCTTTAATGCTGATCATATATCTTTTCTCATTCCCGCATTCTTTGCCGGCTGGGAAAGGTCAAAAAACAAAAAAGCTATTATTAAGAACGGTGTGCTTCCTATTCTTGCGATAATAATTCATTATTTGTCAAATGTGATTACACCAGCCGGTGAAATTACATTTATTGATGTTGGGCAGGGGGACAGCATCCTGATAAAGCTTCCGTATGGGAGAGGGAATTATTTGATAGATGCAGGAGGTGCGCCTATGTTTGAGTCTGAGGACTGGAAGATGCGAAGCGATCCATATGAAACAGGAATGGACACAGTAGTGCCTTTTCTGAAAAGCAAAGGGATCAGTGAAATAGATAAATTTTTTCTCACTCATGGGGATATGGACCACATTGGCGGAGCATCAGCTGTTCTGAAGGAAATGAAGGTAAAGTCTATTGTGTTTTCGCAGGGATCAGAGTTCTCGGAGGCTGAAAAGGATTTGGCTGTACAGGCTAAAAATAGCAAAAGTGAAATTTTTTTCACTAAAGCCGGAGATAGCTGGCTCATAGGAGATTCTGTATTTCAAGTTTTGTCCCCGTTTGGCGGCGAGATGGGGGACGGTGTGGGGGAAAATGATGGATCTATTGTCCTTTTTGCCAAAGTGGGAGGGTTAAACTGGCTGTTTACCGGAGATTTGGAGGAACAGGGGGAAGGTCAGCTCATAAAGTCTTATCCCAAGTTGAAAGCTGATGTAGTGAAAATTGCACATCATGGAAGCAAAACCTCATCAACAGATTTATTTCTCGCTGGAGTGAAGCCGCGGATTGGAGTTATTTCTGCAGGCAGGAACAACAGGTATGGGCATCCTCATAATGATGTAATGAGCAGGCTGAATGACTATAAGGTCAAAGTATTGCGAACCGATAAGCAAGGGGCAATTACCTATTTTTTTAAAGGGGATTCAGGAACCTTTTCAGTGCAGCTTCCATAGTATATGTTAGAAAGCATCAACTTCAAGACTTAATAAAGCTTAATCGAAATTCCGCCAAAAAAAAGAGGCTGCTAAGGCAGCCTCAATGTGTCAGCGGTATTGTGACACATAACTGTATGTAGCCATTAAGCTCCTAAAAATTTAATGACTGTTGCAATAATAAATAACGTTGCGAAGAAACCGAATGATACGATGAATCCTACACCAGAGTCGATTGCATCATTACGTTTGCTTTGGACGTTCTTTTCAAATTCGTTCACAGTCTACCCCTCCTATTTCCTATATAGTATAAGTCATTCAAATGAAAAAATCTAGAGTTCGCCTGCCCTTTTCCTGCATTAGCAGGAGTTGTCACAAATATGACGAAACATCATGGGGAAAATAACAAACAAAGGTGCACCGCAGCTTCCTGAGTTACCCGGGCCTCAGGGATGCAGCGTTCTATATAGATTGGAAATTGGCGTTCATTTGGGCGCCAATTTCTTATGTCTTGTCAAATTGCCATCGCTTCTTTAGGATATATAGTGAATATATTGTTTGGCGAACGGAGAGAAGAAATTGGTTTTTGATATTTGGAACAGAATTAAAGCGAAAAGTTTTGCTCCTATTTACTTATTATACGGAACAGAACCTTATCTTATAAACGAAACGAAGCAGCTTCTGATCAGCAATGTGCTAAGTGAAGAAGAAGCTGATTTTAATTTATCCTCTTATGACCTTGAGGAAACCCCCATTGATACAGCGCTTGAAGATGCTGAGACATTTCCTTTTATGGGTGAAAGAAGACTGATCTTTTTACATAACCCGGTTTTTTTAACGTCAGAGAAATCGAAAGCTAAACAGGAGCATAACCTGGCTAAGCTTGAAGCCTATATTAAAGAGCCTGCCCCATATTCAGTGGTGGTATTTTCCTCATCGGCAGAAAAACTCGATGATCGTAAAAAAATAACCAAACAATTGAAAAAAACGGCTGCAGTACTTGAAGCCAAGAAATTAAATGAAGGGGAATTGAAAGCCTGGATCAGGGAACGTGCAGCATTGAACGGTGTGCAGATTGATGAATCGGCTGTTGAGCTGATTTTAACATTGGCAGGCGCCAACCTGTTTATTCTGACCAACGAGATCGATAAATTAGCCCTATATGCGAATGACACAAAGCGGATAGATGAACAGATGGCAGAAAAAATGGTATCACGGTCTTTAGAGCAAAACATTTTTTCCCTTGTGGATAAGGTGGTTCACCGCAAAATAGAAGAGGCCCTGAGAATTTATTATGATTTATTAAAGCAAAATGAAGAGCCCATTAAGATTTTATCTGTTATTACAGGGCAGTTCAGATTGATTTATCAGGTGAAGGAGCTTGCCAGGAGAGGCTACGGCCAGCAGCAGATTGCCGGCTATTTAAAGATTCATCCTTTCCGGGTAAAGCTGGCGGCCGGACAGGCCCAGCTGTTTGCAGACGAAGAACTGGCAGCGATCATAAGCTTGCTTGCTGATGCAGATTACCAAATGAAAACAGGAGGCATGAATAAAACCATGCTGATTGAAATGTTCCTGTTTCGTCTGCAAAGTCAGGCACTCAGAAAATAGAAAAGCGGAAGCGCCTTGCCCGCGAAGGAACGTAGACTAAGAACGCCACGTCCTCCCAAAAGCTGCCGCTTTCGGTCGTGCGATGTATCGCTGCCGTAGCTTTCCTTGTCCTGTGGCAACGTCTGCATGACCCGCGTCCTCCCAAAAGCTGTCGCTTTTGGTTGTGCGATGTTTATGCTGACGAAGCCTTCCTTGTCCTGCGGGCCTCAAGCACAAGACGAGCCTCACGGAAAGGCGTTCTTTGCCTTTTTGGGGGGATTGCCCGAAATGTGGAGGCGACTGCTCAGGGACGACAAGCATAAGACGAGCCCTGCAAGAAGGTGTTCTTTCATTCTGGAAGGGATTGGCTTATATCTCGAGTCCCTAGGAGCCGAAACAAGCCAAGCTTGTGACCTTGAGGGGGTAGGCTGCTTGCGCTAGACAGTTCTCGAAGTACAAAGTTATAAATTCTGATTACATAAAAAAAAGCGGTCCGCAATTTGGACCGCTTTTTTATGTAAAATAAAAGGCTATCCCTTAAGATAGCCGATATCTTTAAACATTACGCATTTAAAGAGTTCATTTTTTTCATTAAACGAGACTTTTTACGGGCAGCAGCATTTTTGTGGATAAGACCTTTTGCAGCAGCTTTGTCCAGTTTACGAGCAGCATCAGCGAAAGATGCAGTTGCAGCAGTAGAATCGTTGTTTACGATTGCAGCATCAACCTTTTTAACAGCTGTACGCATTGCTGATTTAACAGTAGCGTTTTGAGCGTTGCGAGCTTCGCTAGTTTTAACACGCTTGATAGCAGATTTAATGTTTGGCATTCCATTCACCTCCTGAAAAAGCATCGAGATTCTATAACTCGACATTCACGTTCATTAACAAATTCAGAACAAGTGATATTTTATCAAATACGGGGGCATAATGCAATACTCTGTACTTAAAATTACTGAAGGATAATTCGGGAAGTTCATTCTTTTTCTGCATGTTTTTAAATTTTAAAGGCAAAGATAGTATATATCTGAATTTTAGTAATTTGTCTGTTATTTTCCAACCTAATAAGCTGAGATTGTGAGGGATACATGTGAAGGAATCAATAGATTTAAGCCAGTACTCAGTTCGAACGGATCTTGCCATTGAAGCCAGGGAAATGGTGATTTCCGGCAGGCAGAAAGACAATGACAATGTTCAAGGGCAGGAGAATCTTTCCCAAATTGAAGGTGTCATAATTAAAGAAAAAGAAGAAAACGATATTAAAATTTCCTTTGTTGAAGTAACAAAGGAAGGAGCAGAAGCATTAGGGAAAAAAGAGGGCAAATACCTGACCCTCGAAGTGACGGGCATACGCCAGCAGGATACGGAGCTTCAGCACAAAGTGGAGACTGTATTTGCAAGTGAATTCTCCCAATTTATAAAGCAGCTGGGCATTAATGAAGATGCATCCTGTTTAATTGTCGGACTGGGCAATTGGAATGTCACTCCCGATGCATTGGGACCGCAAGTCTGCGAAAATCTGCTTATTACAAGACATCTCTATCAGCTCCAGCCTGAAAGCGTAGAAGAAGGCTACAGGCCGGTAAGTGCTATTTCTCCAGGGGTGATGGGCCTGACAGGAATTGAAACAAGTGACATTATTCATGGCATTGTTGAAAAAACAAAGCCCGACTTTGTCATTGCGATCGACGCTCTTGCTTCCCGATCAATTGAAAGAGTCAATTCTACCATTCAAATTTCGGATACAGGGATTCACCCTGGTTCTGGTGTGGGGAATAAACGAAAAGAAATCAGTAAGGAAACTTTAGGAATACCTGTCATAGCGATTGGCATCCCAACAGTTGTCGATGCCGTATCCATAACAAGCGATACAATTGATTACATCCTGAAGCATTTCGGCAAGGAAATGAAAGAAGGCGGCCGTCCATCGCGTGCTTTGGCTCCTGCAGGAATGACTTTTGGAGAGAAGAAAAAGCTGACAGATGAGGACCTCCCGGAAGAGCATCATAGAAAAACCTTTCTTGGCATGATCGGAACCTTGCCTGAAGAGGAGAAGCGAAAGCTTATTTATGAAGTTCTGTCTCCTTTGGGACACAACCTTATGGTGACACCAAAGGAAGTGGATGTATTTATTGAAGATATGTCCAACTTAATTGCCAACGGCTTGAACGCAGCGCTCCACCAGAAAGTGAATCAGGATAATGCCGGATTTTATACAAGATAGAAAATATCCTGTTCTATCTTCTCTAGCAAAGTCATAACATTTACTAGACTAGCAAGGAGAGGTGGAACAATGAAACCTTTTAAAACGAACGGACTTGTAGTAACTATCCAAGGGACAAGCCTGCTTAAGGCTATTGGCGGATTTCTGCTTTTTCTATTTATGATATTTTCCATAAGCGGAGCATTGACTTCTTTAAAGCCTGAATACCGAATCAGTTCTACTTCAGTAAACTCTGCCGCGAACAGCCTGACAGGAGAAATGCTTTATCGTTTTCTCGGATGGGAGAATCACTCATTTCTCCAGGGAGTTTCTGAAAGCACTTCTCCCCCGGGCTTTGCCAATTTAATTTTTAAGCTATCCACAAATGTCAATTTGGATGATCCCAGAAGTCTTCTGGGAAGGGAGCTTCCTTTTTTCTCGATTTATGACAGTAAAATCCTGGTTGCAGGTGAAGGAACAGATTATACAAACATGCCTGTAGAATCTTCTCCGCCTTTAGAAGTTCTTATGGCCGAACAGGAGGCAGCCCTGCAAAACACCGAAGGTCTTGAGCAGTCTGGAGATAAAAAACAATCAAATGCCCCGCCGGTGTCAACAGGAGATAAAAAACCTGTCTATGTATACTTTTCGCATAATACTGAATCCTATCTTCCGTATCTGAAGGGTGTCACCAACCCTGATGCGGCCTACCATTCAAAAATTAATATTACTAAAATCGGTGATAAGCTTAAGGAAGAGATGGAGAGTAAAGGGATCGGGACCTTTGTGGATAAAACGGATATTCAGGGGAATTTAAACAAAAAGGGCTTAACATATGGTCGCTCCTATCAGGAATCCAGAGAGGTAGTCCAGGCAGCAATCACTTCCAATCGGGATCTGGCTTATTTAATCGATATTCACCGTGATTCAAAAAGAAAAAAAGATACTACAAAAGAAATTAACGGAGAGTCTTATGCCAAGCTGGCTTTTATTATTGGAGGAAATAATCCGAATTACGAAAAGAACTTAAAATTTGCAAAAGAACTGCATGATAGACTGAGCGTCAAGTACAAAGGATTAAGCAGAGGAATAATGAAAAAAGAAGGCGCAGGGACAAATGGCAACTTCAATCAGGATTTATCAGGCAATGCAATACTCATTGAGTTTGGGGGAGTCGATAATACGTTTGAGGAGTTAAACCGATCGGCCGAAGCACTCGCGGAAGTGTTCAGTGAATATTATTGGCAGGCCGAGGAAGTGAATTCACCGGCTGGCGGTGAGTCAGAAAAGAAATAGTAATAGGATGATGCGGAATGAAAATGTTTATGCTTAAAGCTCTTTTTCTGGCAGCGCTTATGTTTGTCTCAGTGCTATTCGGAATGCAGCAGGCAAATGAAGGAATTCACAGAATGAAGGGATTCCATGACGGGGATTTCAAAAGTGCCCTGACCATAAATGAAACCAACGAAGGCGAAGTTCAGGCTTCTGTCCTTGGGAATGATGTGTCAAGCCATGATCTTCAGAAGAAAAGGGAAAAGCTTGAAGAAATGAAAGCATATAACTTCTTTTCATCCTTAGGAAAAAGCATATCCAATGGCATATCAGAGCTGACAGAAAAATCGGTCGCAATCATCACAGACTTAATAAAAGGGAAATAGGCTGCTCAGGTGGGCAGCCTTATTTTTTTGAAAATCAGCGGCTTAAAGCTTAGCATTGAATCTTCACAAACCTACTGATATAATCAAAAATAGTGTATAAACTAAAAGGACTATTTTAAAATTGACCACACTTAGCTCCAGGCGCCTGTTACTAGGCGCTTGCGCTTTTCTATAGTAGGAGTTGAAATAATAAACAATGAACAGAGAAGAGAAACTGAAAAGGCAAGAGAAAATAAGGAATTTTTCGATCATCGCCCATATTGACCATGGTAAATCGACTTTGGCCGATAGAATTCTTGAAAAAACCAATGCGCTGACTTCACGCGAAATGAAGGACCAGCTCCTAGATTCCATGGATCTTGAAAGGGAGCGCGGCATTACGATCAAGCTGAATTCCGTTCAGTTAAAATATAAAGCGAAAGATGGTGAAATATACACTTTCCACTTAATAGATACGCCGGGACACGTCGATTTTACATATGAAGTATCCCGAAGCCTTGCAGCATGTGAAGGAGCCATTCTGGTTGTGGATGCAGCTCAGGGTATTGAAGCGCAAACCCTTGCCAATGTTTATCTGGCCCTGGATAACGATCTTGAGATTCTTCCAATTATTAATAAGATCGACCTGCCAAGTGCGGATCCGGAAAGGGTTCGAAATGAGATCGAAGAAGTTATCGGCCTGGATGCATCTGAAGCAGTACTGGCTTCAGCAAAGGCTGGAATTGGAATAGAAGAAATTCTTGAACAGGTCGTTGAAAAAGTTCCTGCTCCAGTAGGGGATCCGGAAGCCCCATTAAAGGCTCTTATATTTGATTCCCTTTATGATGCCTACCGCGGTGTAGTAGCCTATATACGTGTGGTTGAGGGTACGGTAAAAGTAGGGGATAAAATTAAAATGATGGCAACCGGCAAAGAGTTTGAAGTCACTGAGGTTGGTGTGTTTACCCCAAAATCAACGCCCTTGCCTGAATTGTCCGTTGGAGACGTAGGGTTTTTGACTGCTGCAATCAAAAATGTTGGTGATACACGTGTGGGTGATACCATTACAAGCGCGAAAAACAGTGCTTCAGAAGCTCTTCCTGGATACAGAAAGATGAACCCGATGGTTTATTGCGGACTTTATCCAATTGATAGCGCCAAGTTCAATGACCTGCGTGAAGCGCTTGAAAAGCTGGAGCTGAATGATTCCGCCCTTCAGTTTGAACCGGAAACTTCACAGGCACTCGGATTTGGATTCCGCTGCGGTTTCCTTGGATTGCTTCACATGGAAATTATCCAGGAGCGCATTGAGCGCGAATTCAAAATAGATTTGATTACAACAGCACCTAGTGTTATCTATGATGTTATCCTGACAGATGGCACTGAGGTTAAAGTAGATAACCCATCCAATATGCCTGATCCTCAAAAAATTGACCGTGTTGAAGAACCTTATGTAAAAGCTACAATGATGGCCCCAAATGATTATGTGGGAGCCATTATGGAACTTTGCCAGCAAAAACGCGGCATCTTTATTGATATGCAATACATGGATGAAACCAGAGTAAATATTATATATGAGATTCCTTTATCGGAAATTGTTTATGATTTCTTTGATCAGCTGAAATCCAATACAAAAGGATATGCTTCTTTTGATTATGAATTAATTGGATATAAGCCATCAAAACTTGTTAAGATGGATATTCTGTTAAATGCAGAAAAGGTAGACGCATTGAGCTTCATCGTTCATAAGGATTTTGCTTATGAAAGAGGAAAAGTAATCGTTGAGAAGTTAAAAGAGCTAATTCCCCGTCAGCAGTTTGAGGTTCCTATTCAAGCTGCGATCGGCCAGAAAATTGTAGCCCGCTCAACCATTAAAGCCATCCGCAAAAATGTATTGGCTAAATGTTACGGCGGAGACATTTCCCGTAAGCGTAAATTATTGGAGAAGCAGAAAGAAGGTAAAAAGCGGATGAAGCAGGTTGGTTCTGTTGAAGTTCCGCAGGAAGCTTTCATGGCCGTTTTGAAGATGGACGATAACACCCCTAAAAAGTAAAATATTTGATTTGTTTTAAGAGGTTAGATATGCTGTCATAATAATAACAGCACTAGCCTCTTTTTATTTAGGAAACTCTGTATATTGATTGAATGATGAAAGTAGTGAAATAAATGATTAAAGCAGCTTATATACACATCCCCTTTTGTGAACATATCTGCCATTACTGTGATTTTAATAAAGTATATTTGAAGAACCAGCCGGTTAGAGAATACCTTGACTCTCTTGATAAAGAGATGGATCTTGCTTTGAAAGAAACACCAGCATCGCGCCTGGACTCTATCTTTGTAGGAGGCGGGACACCCACTGCGCTGAATGGGAAACAGCTTGAACAGCTTTGCAGCACAATTAATCGTCAGCTGCCCTACGACTCTTCCACAGAATATACATTTGAAGCTAATCCGGGAGATCTCTCTAAGGAAAAGCTTCAAATATTGCATGATGCCGGAGTCAACAGGCTCAGCTTTGGTGTCCAGACCTTCAACGATGAACTCTTAAAAAAAATTGGAAGGTCACACCGGGCAAAAGATGTTTTTCAGTCAATTGAAGCTGCAAAACAAGTAGGTTTCGATAACATCAGCATCGATCTGATATACAGTCTTCCCGGTCAGACACTTCAGGACTTTAAAGATACACTTGAAACATCATTTACATTGGATATTGTTCATTATTCGGGCTATTCTCTGATCATTGAGCCCAAGACGGTATTCTATAATCTGATGAGAAGAGGGAAACTGCCGACACCAGGAGAAGATGTGGAAGCTGAAATGTATGACTTATTGATGGAGCAAATGGACAAACATGGATTTGCCCAATATGAAATCAGCAATTTTGCCAAGCCTGGCTATGAGAGCCGGCATAACATCACTTATTGGGATAACGAATGGTACTTCGGCTTTGGAGCAGGTGCGCATGGCTATGTTAATGGGCTTCGCCGTTCAAACCACGGACCCCTGAAAAAATATATGGAGCCAATTGAAAAGGGCCAGCTCCCGATCCTCGAAGAACATAAGGTGCCCCTTGAAGAACAGATGGAAGAGGAAATGTTTCTTGGGCTGAGAAAAACTGAAGGTGTCTCAATTAGTCGTTTTAAAGAGAAATTTGGCAAAAACCCGCTGGAGCATTTTGAAGTTCAGATTAAACAGCACTCCGAAAAAAAATTAATTATTGCCGGGGAAGAGCATATTAAATTGACAAGGCGAGGACGATTCCTTGGAAATGAAGTATTTCAGTCCTTTATAGGGTAATCTGTCTGAGGATTGCTTCAGGAAAAAAAGAATCCAAATTATTGACACTGCACGTATGATTTGATAATTTATTAGTAGAATTAGCACTCGGGGACAAAGAGTGCTAACAGAGGTGATAACTGTGTTAACAGATCGTCAATTATTAATTTTCCAAGTAATTGTTGATGATTTTATTCAAACTGCACAGCCTGTAGGGTCGAGAACTCTGTCGAAAAAAGAAGAAATTTCTTTTAGTTCCGCAACGATCAGAAATGAGATGGCTGATTTAGAGGAACTTGGGTTTATTGAGAAAACACACACCTCATCGGGGAGGATTCCATCTGAAAAAGGTTACCGCTACTACGTGGATCACCTTTTATCCCCGCAAAAATTAAATCAGCATGATATCCACAAAGTACAATCGATCTTTGCGGAAAGAATTTATGAGCTGGAGAAAATTGTTCAAAAATCGGCAAAAATTCTATCTGAGCTGACTAATTATACATCCATAGTCCTCGGGCCTGCGGTAAGGGAAAACAAGCTGAAGAGAATTCAGATTGTTCCTTTGAATAAAGAAACAGCGATAGCAATTATTATCACAGATACAGGCCATGTGGAAAACAGAATGTTCCACTTGCCGGAAAACATTGATGCAGGTGATTTGGAAAAGGTAGTGAATATCCTTAATGACCGTCTTGCCGGTGCGCCATTGGAAAGTCTGAACAATAAGTTATATAAAGAGGTTGCCGTGCTTTTAAGGCATCATATCAATAATTATGATCTAATGCTGAATTCAATTGCCGATACAATAAAGATACCGGCCTATGATAAGCTTTTCTTTGGCGGTAAAACAAATATGCTGAGCCAGCCGGAGTTTCATGATATTGAAAAGGTTAAAAACCTCATGAATATGATTGAGCAGGAAAAAGGCATATATGATTTACTCAGTAAAAACAAGTCAGGGATCAATATTAAAATCGGCCGGGAAAATAATAATTCAGCAATGGAAAACTGCAGTCTGATAACAGCAAGCTATTCAATCGGCACCGAACAGCTCGGCACAATTGCCATTCTGGGCCCTACCAGAATGGAGTATTCAAGAGTCATCAGCTTATTGAACTATATCAGTGCAGACTTATCATCTGTTTTATCCAAGTTGTATCAAAACAGATGATGGTGGAGATATTGATTAAGGGTGGAAAAACCTTTCCACTCCTTTCCTTATGTTTTTTTATTTTATAATCCAGCCATTCTTTAAGGGAGGTGAACATGTTGGCAGAAGAGAAAGAGACATTGAGCAATGAATTAAATGAACAAACCAACGAACCTGAAGGAACTGAAAATGAGGCTCCTATTGAAGAGGTATTTGCAGAGGCTGATGAAGCAGGTCCTGTTGAGGGAACTGATACAGACCTTACAGCAGCAAATGCAAAAATAGCTGAATTGGAAGGTAAGCTGGAAGAAGCTGAAAATCGCATCTACCGTCTTCAGGCTGATTTTGAAAATTCCCGGCGCCGTGCAAGGCTGGACCTTGAAGCGTCTGAAAAATATAGAGCACAAAGCTTAATCTCTGATTTGCTGCCTGCGCTTGACAATTTTGAAAGAGCACTTCAAATGGAAGCTGAAAATGAACAGGCTAAATCTATTCTTCAAGGAATGGAAATGGTTTATCGAAGCTTGGTGGAGGCTATAAAAAAAGAAGGCGCAGAACAGATTGAGGCAGTTGGGAAAGAATTCGACCCTCATATGCACCAGGCTGTAATGCAGGTAGAAGATGAGAATTTTGATTCCAATATCGTGGTCGAGGAGTTCCAAAAAGGCTACAAGCTAAAGGATCGGGTCATTCGTCCATCAATGGTTAAAGTAAATCAATAACTACATATTTGGGGAGGTAAAGAACATGAGCAAAATTATCGGAATCGATTTAGGTACAACAAACTCATGTGTCGCTGTACTTGAAGGCGGCGAACCGAAAGTAATTCCAAATCCGGAAGGCAACCGTACAACGCCATCAGTTGTGGCGTTTAAGAACGGCGAGCGTCAGGTTGGTGAGGTGGCGAAGCGCCAGTCTATTACAAACCCGAACACCATCATGTCCGTTAAACGCCATATGGGTACAGATCATAAAACAGAGGCTGAAGGAAAGGAATACTCTCCGCAAGAGGTTTCTGCTATTATTCTTCAATATTTGAAATCTTATGCAGAAGACTATCTTGGCGAGAAGGTTACTAAAGCGGTAATCACTGTTCCAGCATATTTCAACGATGCTGAGCGTCAGGCTACAAAGGATGCAGGCCGAATTGCCGGCTTGGAAGTTGAACGAATCATCAACGAACCGACTGCTGCAGCGTTGGCATATGGACTTGATAAAATGGATGAAGACCAGACTATCCTTGTTTATGACCTTGGCGGCGGTACATTTGACGTATCTATCCTTGAGCTGGGCGATGGTGTATTTGAAGTAAAATCCACTGCCGGGGATAACCGTCTTGGCGGAGATGATTTTGACCAGGTAATTATTGATTACCTCGTTGATCAATTTAAAAAAGAGAACGGCATTGATCTTTCTAAAGATAAAATGGCTCTGCAGCGTTTAAAAGATGCTGCTGAAAAAGCGAAAAAGGATCTTTCCGGTGTAACTTCAACACAAATTTCACTTCCGTTTATTACTGCCGGGGAAGCTGGACCTTTACACCTTGAAGTAACACTTTCTAGAGCTAAATTTGAAGAGCTGTCAGCAGATCTTGTTGAACGTACAATGGGACCTACACGCCAGGCATTAAAGGATGCTGGTTTGACTCCTTCAGAAATCGATAAAGTTATCCTTGTCGGCGGTTCAACACGCATTCCGGCTGTACAGGAAGCAATCAAAAAAGAAACAGGAAAAGAACCGCACAGAGGAGTTAACCCTGATGAGGTTGTAGCTATGGGTGCAGCTATTCAGGGCGGTGTCATCACTGGTGATGTTAAGGATGTTGTCCTTCTGGACGTAACACCTTTGTCTCTTGGAATTGAAACAATGGGCGGAGTGTTCACTAAGCTGATTGAACGCAATACAACTATTCCAACATCAAAATCCCAGGTGTTCTCAACTGCTGCTGATAATCAGTCTGCTGTTGATATCCATGTTCTTCAAGGGGAACGCCCAATGGCAGCGGATAACAAAACACTTGGCCGTTTCCAGCTAGGGGATATTCCTCCAGCTCCGCGCGGTGTGCCTCAGATCGAAGTGTCTTTTGATATCGATAAAAATGGTATCGTAAACGTACGCGCTAAAGACCTTGGCACAAACAAAGAGCAAGCCATTACGATCAAGTCATCAACAGGATTATCTGATGAAGAAATTGAAAAAATGGTAAGAGAAGCTGAAGAAAATGCTGAAGCTGATAAGAAGCGAAAAGAAGAAGTAGAACTCCGCAATGAAGCGGACCAGCTGGTATTCACTACTGAAAAGACTCTAAAAGATCTTGAAGGCAAAGTGGATGAAGCAGAAGTGAACAAAGCAAATGAAGCTAAAGATGCACTAAAAGCTGCAATTGAAAAGAACGATCTGGATGAAATCCGTGCTAAGAAAGATGCTTTACAGGAAGTTGTCCAGGCGTTAACAATGAAGCTTTATGAGCAGGCGCAGGCTGCTCAGGGAGCCCAGGGCGCAGAAGGTGCTGAAAGCAAAAATGATGACGATAACGTTGTAGATGCTGAGTTCGAAGAAGTTAAAGACGATAAATAATTTCTGAATCTTTTAAGTCAAAGTCAGGTCTTTCTTGGCTTTGGCTTTTATTTTTGATACAATAATCTTTATGTGAAATGAATCGGGGAGTGGTAATCATGAGTAAAAGGGATTACTATGAGGTTCTCGGGATCAGCAAGGGTGCATCCAAGGATGAAATTAAGAAGGCATATCGAAAGCTTTCAAAGAAATACCATCCTGATATTAACAAAGAGCCTGATGCTGACGAGAAGTTCAAGGAAGTTAAAGAAGCATATGAAGTCTTAAGCGACGACCAGAAAAAGGCCCACTATGATCAATTTGGCCATACGGACCCTAATCAAGGCTTTGGCGGAGCCGGTTTTGAAGGTTTCGGAGGATTTGAAGACATTTTCAGCACCTTCTTCGGAGGGGGCTCCCGCAGGCGTGATCCTAACGCCCCAAGACAGGGTGCTGATTTACAGTACACCATGTCCCTAACTTTTGAGGAAGCAGTATTTGGCAAAGAGACCGATATTGAAATTCCGCGCGAAGAGACGTGCGAGACCTGCAGCGGGTCAGGCGCTAAACCGGGAACTAAGCCGGAAACATGCCGTCATTGTCATGGATCAGGTCAGTTGAATGTTGAACAAAATACGCCATTTGGCAAGATCGTAAATAGAAGAGTTTGCCACTACTGTAATGGTACCGGCAAAGAAATCAAAGAAAAGTGCACAACCTGCCGTGGAGCCGGTAAAGTGCAAAAACGCAGAAAGATACACGTGAAAATTCCTGCAGGCATTGATGATGGCCAGCAGCTTCGCGTAGCAGGCCAGGGGGAACCAGGTGTTAACGGAGGACCTCCAGGCGACCTTTATGTTGTATTCCATGTGCGGTCTCATGAGTTCTTTGAGCGTGATGGCGACGATGTTTATTGTGAAATGCCGATAACATTTGTGCAGGCTGCCCTCGGAGATGAAATCGAAGTGCCGACACTGCATGGGAAAGTAAAACTTAAAGTCCCTTCAGGCACACAAACAGGAACCAAATTCCGTCTGAAGGGAAAAGGTGTGCCAAATGTAAGAGGATACGGAACAGGAGATCAGCACATTATTGTCCGTGTTATCACTCCGACAAAGCTGACAGAAAAACAGAAGCAGCTTTTAAGCGAGTTTGCTGAAGTCAGCGGAACAGTTCCGCAGGGAGAACAGGAAGAAAGCTTTTTTTCTAAAGTAAAACGAGCCTTTAAAGGTGAATAATGGAATGGGAGTTGGTAGTAGTGAAATGGTCAGAAATCAGTATTCATACTGCAAATGAAGCTGTTGAACCGATTTCGAATATTTTGCATGAAGCCGGAGCAAGCGGAGTTGTAATAGAGGATCCTTTAGAACTTGTAAAAGAAAGAAAGGATCAATTCGGTGAAATCTACCAGCTCAATCCGCAGGACTATCCTGAAGAAGGCGTAATTGTAAAAGCATATTTGCCAGTAAACAGTTTCCTTGGGGAAACAGTTGATGAAATAAAAGAAGCAATCAATAACCTCATTTTATTTAACATCGATATTGGCGCAAATAAAGTCAGCATTAGTGAGGTAAATGAAGAAGAATGGGCTACTGCCTGGAAAAAATATTATAACCCTGTAAAAATCTCAGAACGCTTTACCATTGTCCCAACCTGGGAGGATTACACACCTGTCAGCAGTGATGAACTTATCATAGAGCTTGACCCGGGCATGGCCTTTGGAACTGGGACACACCCCACAACGGTTATGTGTATCCAGGCTCTTGAAAGAACTGTAAAACAGGGAGATAATGTTGTAGATGTAGGAACAGGATCGGGTGTTTTAAGCATTGCTGCAGCTATGCTGGGTGCAGGGAAGGTAAAAGCCCTTGATCTTGATGAAGTGGCAGTAAATTCAGCTAAATTAAATATTAAACTGAATAAAGTTCAGAATATAGTGGATGTATCACAAGGGAATCTGCTCGATGGTGTCAGCCAGGGAGCGGATGTGGTCGTTGCCAACATCCTTGCAGAAGTAATTCTCCGCTTTACAGATGATGTTGCGTCAGTCGTAAGGGAAGGCGGATACTTTATCGCTTCAGGCATTATCCAGCAGAAGAAACAGGAAGTAAGAGATGCTATTTCCGCTGCAGGGTTTGAAATAGAAGAGACCATACAAATGGAAGATTGGGTTGCCATTGTCGCAAGGAGAAAGTAATTAGAAAAACTTCGGCCCCTCGGGATGGGAGGGGCCGGAGCTGGATATACCGTAAAAAGGGGGTAATAAACTTACCCTCCTTTTTACAGTTGAAGGATCTTGAACAGGTAAGAAAGAGGGTGCCGATTGTGCAGCGGTATTTTACAGAAAATGCAGTTAAAGATAAGTACTTTCATATTACAGGAGAAGACCGTCATCATATAGTGAAGGTAATGCGCATGAAAGAAGGCGACAAAATTATCTGTGTCGATCCATCCCAAAATAGTGGACTTTGCTCAATTGCAGAAATTACCGATGAACATGTGGCTGCAGAAGTTGTACAATGGATTGAAGGATCTTCTGAGCTTCCTGCAGATATTACTATTGTGAGCGGACTGCCTAAAGGGGATAAGCTGGAGTGGATCATTCAAAAGGGCACTGAGCTGGGAGCGCGCCGTTTTATCCCTTTTACTTCAGCTCGTTCAGTAGTAAAATGGGATGCGAAGAAATCAGTGAAAAAAGCAGAGAGATGGCAGAAGATTGCTAAAGAAGCTGCTGAACAGTCACATAGGAGCATAGTGCCTGAAGTTCTTGCACCGCTTGATTTAAAGTCATTGCTGAAAATATCAGCTGATTATCCATATAAATTGATCGCCTTTGAGGAAGAAGCGAAACAGGGAGAGGACTCTGTGCTCTATGAAACACTTTCTTCCATGAATAAAGGAGAATCGCTTTTAGTTGTATTCGGACCTGAAGGCGGTCTTGCAGATAATGAAGTTTCATTGCTGCTCGAAGCAGGCTTTCTTGCCTGCGGTTTGGGACCGCGTATTTTAAGGACAGAGACAGCGCCTCTCTATTTGCTGTCAGCTGTTTCCTATCATTTTGAATTAATGGGGTGAATATTGATGCCTGCAGTTGCATTTCATACACTTGGCTGCAAAGTCAATCATTACGAAACAGAAGCCATTTGGCAGCTGTTCAAAGAAGCTGGCTATGAACGGACAGACTTCGAATCCGTTTCAGATGTTTATGTGATTAATACATGTACGGTTACAAATACCGGTGATAAGAAAAGCCGTCAGGTAATCAGAAGGGCAATCAGAAAAAACCCTGATGCCGTTATCTGTGTAACAGGCTGTTATGCACAAACCTCACCTGCCGAAATTATGGCAATCCCTGGAGTTGATATCGTTGTAGGGACTCAGGATCGGTTGAAAATGCTTGAATATATCGAGCAATATAAACAAGAACGGCAGCCGATCAATGGCGTCGGAAACATCATGAAGAACCGTGTCTACGAAGAGCTTGATGTGCCGGCATTTACTGATCGGACACGTGCTTCCCTTAAAATTCAGGAGGGCTGCAATAACTTCTGCACATTCTGTATTATTCCCTGGGCGCGCGGCTTAATGAGATCAAGAGACCCGAAAGAAGTAATCCGGCAGGCTCAGCAGCTTGTTGATGCCGGATATAAAGAAATCGTCCTAACTGGAATCCATACAGGCGGATATGGCGAAGACATGAAGGATTACAATCTGGCTATGCTTCTTACGGATCTGGAAGCTCAGGTAAAAGGTCTCAAACGTTTAAGAATCTCTTCAATTGAAGCCAGCCAAATTACCGATGAAGTCATTGAAGTTATGGATAAGTCCAAGGTCGTGGTAAGGCACTTGCACATTCCTCTGCAATCAGGCTCAAATACAGTTCTTAAAAGAATGCGCCGCAAGTATACCATGGAATTCTTTGCTGAGCGTCTTGAGCGCTTGAAGGAAGCTCTGCCAGGTTTGGCTGTTACATCTGATGTAATCGTAGGCTTCCCGGGGGAAACAGAAGAAGAATTTATGGAAACCTACAACTTTATTAAAGAGCATAAATTCTCCGAGCTTCATGTATTCCCGTATTCAAAGCGTACAGGAACGCCTGCGGCAAGAATGGACGACCAGATCGATGAAGAAGTCAAAAACGAGCGTGTTCATCGCTTGATTGCCCTGTCAGATCAGCTTGCAAAAGAATATGCATCTCAGTACGAAGGTGAAGTTCTTGAAGTGATCCCGGAGGAAAGCTTTAAGGAAAGCAGTGACAGCAATTTATTTGTCGGATACACGGACAATTATTTGAAAATCGTCTTCCCGGCAACAGAAGAAATGGTAGGCCAGATTGTAAAAGTGAAAATTACAAAAGCCGGCTACCCATACAATGAAGGTCAATTTGTAAGAGTTCTAGATGAATTGAACGAAGCAGAAGAGGCGGCAGTTTAAAGGAATTACCTTAGGGTGGTTCCTTTTTTTGATAAGCGGTAATTGTTTAGTTTATTGCTTATTTGTAACTTAGTTTAGAATCACTGAGTTGATTGGAGCGAAGGGCAATTGACTCCTGCGGGAGGAGAGGGAGCGGGAGACCCCGCAGGCGAAGCCGAGGAGGCTCCCGTTCCTCCCCGCGGAAAGCAAGTGTCCGCAGCGGAAATCAACGGGCTGAATTCACAAGCATCGACATCTTCTATGAGAAACGTGACTTTGATAAATTTATTAATATCTTTTGGGAAAACTACTTTCGAAAACGATTACAAAAAATATAAATAGTGCTCGATATTTTTTTATCTAAGTGATATTATGAAAGAGGTACGTACAACTGTTTTTAAAAGGAGTAGTTAAAATGACAAATAACGTAGCAAAAATGATCGATCATACATTACTTAAAGCCGATGCAGCAAAAGACCAAATAGAAAAAATCTGTGCGGAAGCTAAAGAATACAATTTCGCGTCTGTTTGTGTTAATCCGACATGGGTTAAACTTTCAAGCGACCTGCTTAACGGAACCGAAGTGAAGGTCTGCACAGTAATCGGATTCCCGCTCGGAGCTTCCACACCTGAAACAAAAGCATTTGAAACAAAGAATGCCATTGAAAACGGTGCAACAGAAGTAGATATGGTAATTAATATTGGCGCTTTAAAAGGCGGAGACAATGACCTGGTTGAACGGGACATACGTGCGGTTGTTGATGCTGCAAAAGGAAAAGCATTAACCAAGGTTATTATCGAAACTTGCCTTTTGACTGAAGAAGAAAAAATTAGAGCATGTGAGCTTTCTGTAAAAGCTGGTGCTGACTTTGTTAAAACATCTACAGGATTCTCAACTGGCGGCGCAACTGCTGAAGATATTGCCCTTATGAGAAAAACTGTCGGACCCGATCTTGGCGTAAAAGCTTCGGGCGGAGTAAGAAGTGCAGAAGATGCACAAAAGATGATTGAAGCAGGTGCGACGAGAATTGGAGCAAGCTCCGGCGCTGCTATTGTCAACGGTTTAACAAGCGATTCGGATTACTAAGAAAATGCCGGGATTTCCCGGCATTTTTTATTTTTTACCGGCCGTGCAGTCTTATGACAAACCTTCCAAACTGATTTGCAAATGGGAGAACAAGCAAGGAAGATAGTACATTAAATAAAACACTGATATGTGCAAGCTGCACATCCGGAGAACTGGCTGCACTCTCTCCTAAGACAGCAAGGACATGAATAAAAGGATAAAAGGCCGCCACACCCAAACAGTTCAGCCAAATATGGGCAAAGGCAGTCAGTTTTGCTTCTTTTCCTGAACCGATGGATGCTAAATATGCGTCTACGCATGTACCTATATTAGATCCAAGCATTATGGCAATGCCGGTATCCAAATCCATTGCGCCAGCAGTTAAAAACCCCATTATAATGCCAGTTGTTGCTGTGCTTGATTGGATGATAGCCGTAAGGACAATTCCGGCAGCAACAGCGAACAAATAATTCCCATCCAAAGTAAGCAGCCAGTGGTTGACCATATCATTATCTTTAACAGAACCAGCAAGATATTCAAACCCGCGCATTGCTGCAAAAACCGCAGATAATCCAAGCACTGCCAGACCGGAGCTTCGCAGGCTCTTATTCTTCATTACAGCCAGGATGCTCCCGGCAGCAGCAAGTGGAACAATATATGATTCAATATTAAAAGTGATTAACTCTGTCGTAAATGTTGTACCTATGTTGGTTCCTAATATAATGCCAATCGTCTGGGGAAAAGTAAGCATCCGTGCAGAAACCATTCCAATTGTTATAATCATTACCGCTGAACTGCTTTGCAGGACAGCCGTCACGATTGTGCCCATCACAGTGCCTTTCCAAGGTGAATTAGTCACAGCTGCCAGCCAATTCTTTAACGAACCTGCAGATAAATTAAAAAGACCCGACCGTAAGAGTGTCATACCATAAATAAATAACGCGATTAGCAGAAAAAATAATAACAGCTGGACCAAGCAGCATTCACCCCCTTCATTTAATACTATGGAACACCCTGCCGGGACATGCTTATGAACAAAAAATTGTTTAGCTTGTCAGGAATGGGGTACTAAATAATCACAAACCAAAAAAATCAATCCCGCAGCAGGCTAATTACTGTTGACCTTGATAAGCTGTTATATTATAATTGCAAGGTACATGGAATAAACCATGTTGTTGATGTAAGTGTGTTGTGCTCGGAGGGAGGGAAAGAGAATGTCTAAAACCGTCGTTCGTAAAAACGAATCGCTTGAAGATGCTCTTCGTCGCTTCAAACGTTCAGTATCAAAAACTGGTACTTTGCAGGAAGCAAGAAAGCGCGAATTCTACGAAAAACCTAGTATTAAACGTAAGAAAAAGTCTGAGGCTGCTAGAAAGCGTAAGTGGTAAGAGAGGGTGTATGTAATGAGTCTTCTCGAGCGTTTAAATGAAGATATGAAACAAGCGATGAGGAATAAAGAAAAAGAAAAGCTTACTGTAATTCGTATGATTAAAGCTTCGCTTCAAAATGAAGCAATCAAGCTTGGTGAAGATCTTAACGAAGAACAGGAGCTAACTGTCCTTTCTCGCGAAGTTAAACAACGCAAGGATTCCCTCCATGAATTTGAAAAAGCAGGTCGTGAAGATCTTGTTGAAAAAATTCGTACTGAACTTCAGTATGTCGAATTATATATGCCAAAACAGCTCTCCGAAGATGAAGTTTCAAAAATTGTTGCTGAAACAGTTGCAGAAACAGGTGCTTCTTCAAAAGCTGATATGGGAAAAGTGATGGCTGCTATCATGCCTAAAGTAAAAGGTAAAGCAGATGGTTCACTTATAAATAAACTTGTACAACAACAACTTTCATAAAACTATGCATTAAAAGACCGAAAGCCAATGGCTGACGGTCTTTTTTACTTTTCTGCCTAGCTATGTGCTGATGGAATGAATCACATTCGTTTCTAGGTTATACTAAAGTTGAGCAGAGTTTGAAAGTAGGAACTATCAAAAGAAATAATCAAAAGAAATAAAAAGGAAACTTTTTAATGATTCAATCGTAAATACATATAGAAGTCATTTTGCGGTTAAAGGGGGGAAAGTTTTGATTGCCAGAAGAGCAATAACCGCCTTTTCATTGTTTTTTGCTCTGCTGCTGCTGGTAAGCCCTTTTCAAGGAAACGCCGATAATGAAAAAGTGCTGATTGTTCCAATTGAAGAAACTGTGGAAAAAGGACTTTATGCATTTTTAAGCAGAGCGGTGCAAACAGCTGAAGAAGAAAATGCATCAGCCATAATATTTGAAATAAATACACCCGGAGGGGCAGTCGATGCAGCCGGGCAAATTGGAAAGCTGTTAACCTCAACAAATGTAAAAACAATATCTTTTATCAACAAGCAGGCTTTATCTGCAGGTGCCTATATAGCTTTGAATACGGATGAAATATATATGGTACCTGGTTCAACAATGGGTTCAGCCGCAATTATTGACCAGCAGGGAAATACAGCTGGCAAGAAAGCAGAATCATACTGGTTTGCGGCAATGCAGAGTGCGGCCTCACAAACGGACAGAGATCCTGTTTATGCCCTTGCTATGGCAGATGAATCGGTGGATCTGCCTGAATTGGGGGCACCGAAAGGAAAGCTGCTTACCCTCACAGCTGAACAGGCTGAACAGGTAGGCTATTCAGAAGGCACAGTAGATTCAAGGGAAGAGTTACTGAATGTGCTCGGACTTAATGAAGCTAATATACAGACAATTGATGAAAGCTTTGCAGAAAAGCTTGCCCGTTTTATTACCCACCCTGTCGTTATACCAATTCTATTATCTATTGGAAGCCTTGGGCTGGTTCTGGAGCTGTATTCACCGGGTTTCGGCATCCCTGGATTAATGGGATTGTCGTCCCTGCTTCTGTTCTTTTATGGCCATATGGTCGCCGGGCTGACAGGATATGAGACCTTAATTCTGTTTGTAATAGGCATTGGCTTAATAATTGCCGAGTTTTTCCTTCCTGGAGGAATTGCCGGTATAGCCGGAATAGCAGCAATACTGGGGAGTCTGTTTCTGGCTTCTGACAATGTGGCCCATATGGGAATGTCTATTTTAATTGCTATGGGAGTTTCAATATTGGCATCTATATTAATGATAAAGGTGTTTGGTAAAAAGATGAAATTCTTTAAAAAAATTATATTAACCGATAGCACAAATACCGAAAAAGGTTATATCTCAAATAAGAGCAGGCTTGAACTGATTGGTCTTGAGGGTTATGCACTTACTGCTCTAAGGCCTTCAGGTACTGTAGTTATAGGCGATGAGAGAATTGATGTTGTCAGTGAGGGAGCCTTTATCCTTAAAGGGGCAAAAGTAAAAGTTGTTAAAGCGGAAGGTTCGCGTATTGTTGTCAGAGAAATATCTAAGCTTGATTTAGATAAATAAAATCATCAGGAGGTAAAAATATGTTAGAAGCAGGAACAGTAGCAATATTGGTTGCCGTTGTACTCGGTGTTATATTGCTGGGGATATTATTCACCTTTGTACCGGTTATGCTGTGGATATCAGCATTGGCAGCGGGAGTCAGAGTCAGTATCTTTACATTAATCGGGATGAGGCTTCGCCGGGTTATACCAAGCCGTGTCATTAACCCGTTAATCAAAGCGCACAAGGCAGGACTTGAAGTAACAACAAATCAGCTGGAGAGCCATTACCTGGCAGGAGGAAATGTTGATAGAGTTGTCAATGCATTAATAGCAGCACACCGTGCCAATATTGATTTAAGCTTTGAACGCAGTGCAGCCATTGACCTGGCAGGGCGTGACGTTTTGGAAGCGGTTCAGATGAGTGTTAATCCAAAAGTAATTGAAACACCTTTTATTGCCGGTGTTGCGATGGATGGCATCGAAGTAAAGGCAAAAGCGAGAATTACAGTCCGTGCCAATATTGACCGTCTGGTCGGGGGTGCCGGTGAGGAAACAATCGTGGCGCGTGTTGGTGAGGGAATTGTCTCTACGATCGGTTCGCAGACGGATCACAAGAAAGTACTTGAAAATCCGGATATGATTTCTCAGACTGTTCTTTCAAAAGGTCTGGATGCAGGCACTGCTTTTGAAATTCTCTCGATAGATATAGCAGACGTGGATATCGGCAAAAATATTGGTGCAGAACTTCAGACTGAACAGGCTGAGGCAGACAAGAAGATTGCCCAGGCTAAAGCTGAAGAAAGACGTGCTATGGCCGTAGCTCAGGAACAGGAAATGAAAGCACGTGTTGAAGAAATGAGAGCGAAGGTTGTGGAAGCAGAGGCACAGGTGCCGCTTGCCATGTCAGAAGCACTCCGATCCGGAAATATTGGGGTAATGGACTATATGAATATCCAAAACATCTCGGCTGATACCGAAATGAGGGATTCAATCGGCAATATGAGTGACGACGGCAAAAATGGCCGGAAAAATGACTAAATGATCCCTTAATGGGAGAAGGGAGGAAACTCTCTTGGAATTTTTATTGGAGAATCCTTTTATTCTAATTGCTGTCATAGCTTTCATTTCCTCTTTTTTCAAAAAAAAGAAGGAGGAGAAGCCCGTTAAACAGGCTCCCCGTTCAGTACAGCAAGAGAACCGGACACAGGCCGAAAGAACATCTGCAGATAATGCTTTGGCCGAAGTGCTGGAAGAGGAAAAAAAGAAGCTGACCGAGAAATCCAGAAGAATAGAGGAAGATTACAGACAGCGTAAACAGCAGGCAGAACAAAGCATGAAGGCTCTCCAGAGTCAGCAGAGAGCTGCTGAAAGAAAAGCAAGCGCAATATCGAGAACAACAGCAAATACAAAAACAGGATCCCCGGTGGAAGCCGCAGGAGCCGGAAAGTTTGAGCCGCAGAAACAGACGCTTGTTGACGGGATTATCTGGTCCGAGATTCTAGGACCTCCAAGATCTAAAAATCCTCACAGGTCCCTCAACAGAAAGCGGTAAAAAATAAGTGCTAGAACCTTCGTTCATTTCATAAATATGAGATGAAAGGGGGTTCTTTTTTTATGGAAAAAAAGTGGGGACAATTCGTCCGCGGCTGGATGACTAAAAATATGGAGCTTCCTCAAGATGTCATGATGGATCTGCCCCGCATTACAATGATTGGGCAAATCCATATCTATATAGAAAACCACAGGGGATTACTGGCTTTTTCAGATAAGGAATTAAGACTGCTATTAAAGCAGGGGCAGCTTTTAATAAGAGGGAAAGCCTTCGTCATAAAAACGATACTGCCGGAAGAAATACTGCTCGAGGGAAAAATTGATTCAGTAACTTATATTACAGACACTGATTAAGAATTCAGGGGGAAGGAAATGAAGAACCAGTGGATCGAATTTTACAGGGGCCTTGTAACTGTTAAAGCAAGCGGGAAAGGAATAGAAAGATTTATTAATGCACTTACCCGGAGCGGAATCAATATCTGGAATGTAAAGAACCATGGAACGCAATCAGTCACCTTCAAAATGAAATTGGAAGATGCAAAAAAAATAAGAAGCCACGCCAGGAACAGCGATTGCAGAATCGAGTTCCTGCAGCGGGCAGGAGCACCATTCCTTATGAAAAGGCTGCTGAAAAACAGCGGATTTGCAGCTGGTGCCCTCGCGTTTTTTGCTGTTATTCTCCTTTTATCCAATATGGTCTGGGGCATAGAGATTAAGGGGGCAAATCCTGCAACTGAATATCAGATCATCAAAGAGTTGGACAAGATGGGGGTTAAAAAAGGAAAGCTGCAGTTTTTTGTAGATAATGTGGAGTCTATTCAGCGGACCCTATCCAACAATATTGAGGCAATCACCTGGGTTGGCGTGGAGTTAAAAGGGACAACCTACCATCTGCAGGTAGTTGAGAAAAATGAACCTGAGAAACCCGAGTATTTAAGCCCGCGTCATCTGGTAGCCAAGAAGAAAGCCGTCATTGTAGAAATGTTTGTTGAAGAAGGACGTCCGGTCGTCGATATTCACGATCATGTTCAGCCAGGACAGCTTTTAGTCTCCGGGATCATCGGGAAAGAGGGCCAAACGGAGACTGTTCCTTCAAAAGGGGAGGTTTTCGGGGAGACATGGTATAAATCTGAAGTCATTCTTCCGCTTAAGAGCACATTCAAAGTCTTCAGCGGCACTGAAAAAGTTAAGCATAGCATCACAATCGGAAATCTTGAAATTCCCATTTGGGGATTTGGGAAACCGGAATTTGAAGAGTATGAATTAGAGGAAAATGAGAAAGTAGTAAA
The DNA here is from genome assembly GCF_051964675.1 of Cytobacillus sp. SAFR-174. NCBI lineage: Bacteria > Bacillati > Bacillota > Bacilli > Caryophanales > Bacillaceae > Cytobacillus > Cytobacillus sp. SAFR-174. The sequence goes on from NZ_JBQCMZ010000012.1 coordinate 136,155, forward strand.
GTTCCTGAAATGGGAGCTGCCTGTTTCATATGTAAATAAGACATTCCGTGAAAGAGAGCAAGTCACCAGAATATATTCCAATAAAGAGGCTTTTGAAGCTGCGAAAGATTTGGCAAGAAAAAAAATAAAAAGCAGCCTAGATGAAAATGCTAAAGTTAAGGGAGAAAAAGTTTTGCACCAATCAATTGACAATGGTAAAGTAACTATAGCAATACATTTCCAAATTATTGAGAATATTGCAGAAGGACAACCAATTATTCAAGGAGATTCGGAATGACAGAAGACTTGAAAACAATGAACCTGCAGCTTGAAGATCCTAATGAAGCCATTGCATTATTAGGCAACTCAGATGCAAACCTAAAAATTATTGAGCAAGAACTGAATGTTTCCATTGTAACCAGGGGAGAATCCGTTTATGTGTCTGGCGAAATGGAGAAGGTAGAACTGGCTGGAAAGGTTCTGGATAAACTGCTTTATGTAATCCGGAAAGGAATAAATATAAGCCAGAGAGATGTTATGTATGCTCTTCAAATGGCAAACAAGGGAACACTAGAGTATTTCAGTGATTTATACGAAGAAGAAATCACCAAAAATGCAAAAGGAAAGTCTATACGTGTTAAGACATTGGGACAGCGTCAATACATTCATGCAATCCGCCAAAATGACCTGGTTTTTGGCATAGGGCCAGCAGGCACAGGAAAAACGTATTTGGCAGTTGTTATGGCTGTCAATGCATTGAAAAATGGGAATGTGAAAAGAATCATTCTTACCCGCCCTGCTGTCGAAGCAGGCGAAAGCCTGGGCTTTCTGCCGGGGGACCTGAAGGAAAAAGTCGATCCTTACTTAAGGCCATTATACGATGCTTTGCATGATATATTAGGTGCAGAGCATACACAAAGAATGATTGAAAGAGGCACGATTGAAATTGCACCGCTGGCTTATATGCGCGGAAGAACATTAGATGATGCCTTTGTCATTCTGGATGAAGCACAAAATACAACTCAGGCTCAAATGAAGATGTTTTTGACCAGGCTGGGCTTTGGTTCAAAAATGATTATTACCGGAGACAGAACACAGGTTGACCTTCCAAAGGGTGTAAAATCAGGCCTGATTGCAGCAGAAGACATACTCAAGGGTGTAAGCGGACTATCATTCGTTCATTTAGAACAAAGTGATGTTGTGCGGCATCCGCTTGTGGCCAGGATTATTCAGGCATACCAAAAAGAAGATAACCTTTAAGCCGCCGATTTTGGCGGTTTTTTCTTTATCTGATAAAATCGGCAGATAATTACTATGGAATTATTTGCTATTAATGAAATGATTAGGTAACCTGTTAATAGATAGGCCATTTTTCATTAGTGAAAACCAACAGAAAAACTGTTATGATTTTACATAATTAATAATTAAACATTTAGGAATATTGGAAGTTTTTTTACCCAGGACAGGAGGGGTAAATGTGCCAAATCTTCAGCAGAGTTTGATTACAATCAGAAATTTACTTAATATGACCTTTTTTCGTGTTCTCTTATTTGTTCTTTTGGGAGTTGCTATGTATTTTTCCATGTATAGCAATGTGAAGCCTGAAAAGCTGGATTTAAGTCTGTTCTCTGTCGCTGAACAGACAATTAGGTCACCCATAACAATAGAGGATAAAGCAAGCACAGAAAGAAAAAGAAAAGAAGCAGAAAATAATGTTAAGGATATTTACGTTGTAAAAAAAGAGATTGCCCAAAACAGAGTTGACCTGGTTACCTCCATTTTCGGATCCGTTTCGGAAGTGAATGAAGAAGTAAAAGAAGGGATGGAAGAGAAAAAGAAGGCTGCTGCAAATGAGTCAGACAAAGATGTAGAGGCACCGGACCCTTCCGCCCCTGGTCCTGAAGAGAAATTGTCTATGGTTAAAGAAAAACTCACTGATGACGTAACACGTGAAGTATCTGATGGCGTCTTCCTTGCTTTGCTGCAGGCAAAGGAGGGGGAACTGATCATTGCGAAAGACCTTACTGTCACAGCCATCAATAAAATCATGAATAATGAAATTCCGGCTGAACAGGTGGAGAACGCGAAGAAGCGTGTTGAAGAAGAACTGAAGTTCACCAGCTTAAATTCAGATTTAAAAAAAGCAGCAATAGAGCTGGGGCGCTATGCAATATATCAAAATCAATTTTATGATCCTGCTGCTACGGAAGAATTGCGGCAGCAGACCATTGAGAGTGTGGAGCCAGTAAAAATCCTTCAGGGACAGATCATTGTTGAAGAAAATCAGCTTATCAGCAGAGACATATACCGACAGCTTGAACTTGTAGGGCTTCTGGAAAGTGTTAATTCAATTCAGCCTTTTATCGGCTTATCTCTGATCATTGTCATTGTTTTATCAGCCCTGTATTATTATTTCCACGAACTGAATGTACAGAGGGAATTAAAGCAAAGCTATTTATTGCTGTTCAGCCTTGTCTTTATCTTATCGATATTGCTTATGAAGGTCATAAGCCTTTTCCAATACGCTGATTACTCAGAGATCGGGTATATCTATCCTGCAGCTATGGGAGCTATGCTGATCAAAATACTGATTGATGAAAAGCTTGCAATGTACTACACAATTATTATGGCTATCAGCGGAAGCATCATTTTTAATGAAGGTGTTACAGGAACATTCCAGCTGACATCAGCCATTTATATCCTTTGCAGCGGATTGGCGGCCATATTGTTTTTAAGTAAGCAGAATCGCCGCTCCAAAATATTGCAGGCTGGTTTATTTGTATCTGCAGTTAACATATTTGTTATCTTTTCAATGCTTTTCTTAAGGAATGGCCACTATGATACGATTGAATATGGATTTTACTTTGTAATCGCTCTGATTTCAGGAATCTCGTCAGCAGTCCTGGCGATTGGCCTGCTGCCATATTTTGAGGCAGGATTCGGAATCTTGTCTACTATGAGGCTGATTGAACTTTCCAACCCTAATCATCCGCTTCTGAGAAAGATACTGACCGAATCTCCCGGAACCTACCATCATAGTGTAATGGTTGCAAATCTTTCCGAGTCAGCATGTGAAGCTATTGGGGCAAATGGTCTTTTGGCGAGGGTAGGCTGTTATTATCACGATATCGGCAAAACGAAACGGCCGCAATTTTTTATTGAAAATCAGGTGAATATTGAAAATCCGCATGATCGGCTTCCTCCCCAGACCAGTAAGAATATTATTATCGCTCATGCCGCAGATGGTGCTGAAATGCTGAGAAAGCATAAGATGCCTAAGGAGATAGTGGATATTGCCGAACAGCATCATGGGACAACATTGCTGAAATATTTTTACTATAAAGCAAAACAAAATGGTCTTGAGGTAAAGGAAGAGGACTACCGCTATCCGGGACCTAAACCGCAATCAAAAGAGTCGGCAGTCATCGGCATTGCGGATAGTGTAGAAGCTGCAGTCCGTTCAATGGCACATCCTACAACAGAGCAAATAGAGGATTTAGTCAAAAAAATAATCGCAGACAGGCTTCAGGATGGACAGCTGAATGAATGTGATTTAACCTTAAAAGAGCTGGAAACCGTTTCACACTCGTTCTGCGAAACGTTAAACGGAATTTTCCATTCACGGATTGAGTATCCTGAAATGACAAAACAGAAGGTGAAACAAGCATGAATTTAAATATTGATTTTTTAGACGAAACGAACGAGCTTCAGGAAATTGACATAGCCAAAATTGAAGAGTTAATTAACTTTGCGGCATCAAAAGAATCTGTAGAGCCTGAAAGCGAGGTATCCATTACTTTTGTGACCAATGAGCGGATCCGCGAAATTAACAGGGAGTACCGGGATAAAGATCGGCCGACAGATGTTATTTCTTTCGCGATGGAAGAGCTGGGTGAAGGTGAAGTTGAGCTGATTGGTGCTGATATGCCGCGAATCCTGGGGGATATCATCATCTCCACTGCTAAGGCGAAGGAGCAGGCGGAGGAGTATGGACATTCTTTTATTAGGGAGCTTGGCTTTTTGGCGGTCCATGGCTTCCTGCATCTTCTTGGATATGATCATGAAAATCCGGAAGATGAGAAAAAAATGTTTTCCCGCCAGAAGGATATACTTGATGAATTCGGGCTCACGAGATAAAAAGGTCCGAAAACACAATGTCCTCAAATCCTTTGTGTTTGCTTTTTCCGGAATTAGAACAGCGTTATTGAATGAAAGGAATCTGCAGATACATTTGGCAGTATCCCTGGCTGTCATGTTCTTTGGGGTATATTTTGGCATTTCCCGGCTTGAATGGATGATCATTCTGCTGGCCATCGGGGGCATGCTCTCACTCGAATTGCTGAATACAGCCATTGAAAGGACTGTGGATCTGGCAACCGGAGATTATCATCCCCTTGCCAAGCAGGCGAAGGATATAGCAGCTGGAGCGGTGCTGGTGTATGCCATTGTAAGTGTAATAATAGGCGGAGTAATATTCCTGCCTAAAATTCTGAAATTTTTGCAGTGATGTGAAGCTGTCCGAATGGGCAGCTTTTCTTTTGTGTGCCAGGCATGTTCATTAACTTGGCGGTGAAAGTCCGCTATGGGCGTTGGGATATGCGAACCATTAGCTG